>JALOTR010000183.1 GCA_025457805.1 Akkermansiaceae bacterium
GCACTGGGCTGGACTCGTGCGCCGGTTGTAGCTGTGATTCACTCGTGAATCAAATATTCTGACTGCATGGTTTGGAAGGTCGGCAGGATTCAGCAGGACACCCAAACGGTCTGCCCATTCACGGAGACGGGCTTCCTGCCCGGCGAGCGAGGGCGGCCCAGATGTTTCTCCATCTCCTGATAGGCCTCCTCCGATGAAATCGAGCGCCGCGAGGATAGGATCTCCTTCATCCGCTCCTCGCTGATGAGCGGGCGGACTGGGGATTTCGGAGTCTGGCTCGGTTTCACTGGCCATGAGGATAGAGAGGAGCAGAGAAAAGGTCAAATCAAGGTTCTATCGAATGGCGATGCGGTGAAACTGGGACAAATCAAAGACCTCGTCCATCCGGAATGCCAGTTTCGTTCTCTCACTCATGCAGGATGGATAAGAGTTTCAGCCCCCCTCCTTTTGGAGGACTGGCCGGTGCGCTTGCTGGCTTGCTTTCGGTTGCCAGATCACAAAACTGCAACGAAGCTCCTCGCCGGATGACTCTCAAATCCATCATCTCCCGCTCGGTTCTGGCTGTGGCCCTTGCCTGCACGCTGGGCACGGCCCTGCCATTGCACGCCGCGCCGCCGTCCGGTGCGGGGTGGCAGCTTGCATGGAATGATGAATTCGAGGGCACGACCATGGACACCACCAAGTGGCGGCACTGGCTGGCGGGTCCGCGGCGGGATGCGGTGAATTCTCCCAGTGCGGTGGCGGTTGCTGATGGCGTGCTCACCATTTCCACCTACACCAGCGGAGGCACCCATTACACCGGGATGATCTCCACCCAGGACACTTATCTCTACACTTACGGCTACATCGAGGCTCGCATCGATTTCGATAGCTCGCCCGGCATGTGGTCGCCGCTCGACCAACGGCTCAGGAAGCAACATCGACGGGCTCGTCGTGGGCAACATTCATTGGGATGGCTATGGCGACGCGCACCGGAGCACTGGATATACTTCACCAAATCTGGGACTTGGCACGAGTTATCATGTTTATGGCATGGAGTGGACGCCTACGCAGCAGAAATTTTATATCAACGGCGTCCTCCGTTGGACGATCAATAACAATGCCGCCAACTCCCCGGTTTCCCAGCGCAGCGAATTCATCATTCTGAGCAGTGAAGTCTCAAATGGTGGCTGGTCCGGCAATGTTCCCGCAGGCGGCTATGGCACGCTGGCCACCACGACCACCAAAATGGATGTCGATTACGTGCGTGTTTACCGTCGGGCGGAAACCGTGGTGAATGGTGATTTCGAGGGCAAGGTGGGACCATTCAGTTCCACCGGGCAGGCGACGTGGTCGGCCACGGGCGGCCAAACCAATCCCGCAGCGGCAAAAATCGCACCCACTTCCGGCGGCTCCTCGGTGGAGCAAAGCGTCCGCGGCCTGTGGCCCGAGACACCCTATATATTGACCGCATGGGGCAATGCCGGCAGCACCTCGCCCGGGTTGTTCATCGCCGCCAAGAATTATGGTGGAAGCCAAACCGGCCAAACCCTCACCACCAACAGCTACAGCAAGGCCACGGTGCCATTCACCACCGGGCCGAATCACAGCACGGCCGCAGTTTTTGCCTATTCCGCGAATATCGGTTCCACGGGATATGCCGATGATTTCCTCCTCCGGCGCGGAGCAAGCGTCACCAATGGCCACCTCGAAAACAGCGATTCCGATGCATGGAACAGCACCTATGGCGGAGCGACAGTTTCCACGGAATCAGCCTACGATGGCGAGTTTGCATGGAGAATCCCGTCCAGCGGATCGAGCGCGGGCGTGGAGCAGGAAATTGCAGGTCTCAATCCATCCACCGCCTATCGCCTCAGCGCATGGACCACCAATGGCAATGCCGGCCTGACCTTCGGTGTGAAAAACCATGGCGGCTCGCAGGTGATGAGCACCACATCATCTAACAACTGGGCGCGGGCGACCGTCAATTTCACCACCGGTTCCGCCAGCACGACAGCGACGGTGTTTGCCTTCCGCTCCTCCAGCGCGCAAACCTCTTACGCGGATTCCTTCTTCCTGCATCAACCGCTCGCCGCACCTTGGACGAGCCAGGACGTATCAAGCAGCGGATTGTCCGGCACTGGGGGGCGACTTGGCGAGCACTTCGTGTTGCAAGCCGGTGGCAACAATCTGGGCGGGAGTTCGGATCAAATCCATTTCCTCCACCAGCCACTCGTCGGCGATGGCACCATCACCGCCCGGATTCTCGGCGTGGACCCCACCGCGTATCACGCCAAAACCGGCGTCATGATCCGCGAGTCCACCGCCGTGGGTGCCCGCAGTGCCGCCGTCGTCTGGGGACCGGTCAATCAACTCGTCGAGTTCAACCGCCGCAGCAGCACCAACGGCGGAGCAAGTGGAACTCTAACAGCACGGGAAATCATCAATCCGCCGTGGTTGCGCCTCACCCGGCGCGGCAATGTTTTCACCGCTTATCGCTCGCCCGATGGTCAGGCATGGACGCGGGTCGGCACGCCGCAGACCATCAGTATGGCGAGCAACGTCCTCATCGGCATTCCCGCCTGTTCCGGGGACACGAGCCGCCTTGCGGAAATGGCTCTAACCGATGTTAGCATCACTGCGGCCGTGCCGGATGTGGTCATCACATCACCCACCGACGGCAGCACGCTTGCAGGGATGAACCAAAGCCTGCGCCTCGTTTCCACCGTCACCAGCACGGACACCGCGACCCTTGCATGGAGCAAACTCAGCGGCCCTGGCAGCGTGGTTTTCACCGATCCATCGCTCGCCACCACGTCCGCCACATTTTCCGCCACCGGCACTTATGTGTTGCGGATTTCCGCCACCACCGCCGCCGGGACCGGCAGTGCGGATCTCACGGTACATGTCACATCTCCGCCTGTCGCCGATCCGGCGTTGGTCCTTCGTTTGAAACTGGATGAATCCTCCGGCACCACCGCCAATGACAGTTCGGGCAATGCCAATCACGCCACTGCAAGCGGCGGCCTCACCTGGCAACCCGCCGGCGGCATGATCACCGGGGCGGCGAGCATGAACGGCACGGACTCCTATCTCGCCGTTGCCGACAATTCCTCGCTGGATAACACCGGAGCATTCACGCTTTCCTATTGGTTCAAGGCGAATTCCTTCAATGGAGCCGGACTCGTCGCCAAGCGAGTGAGTTTTGATAATAACAACTCCTATGGCATGCATCTCACCATCGATGGAAAACTCAACATCGATATCAACTCCAACAATGATCGCTTTACCAGCGCCGCCGTTTTCAATCCGGGGGCGTGGTATCACATCGCCTTGGTTTTTGATGGTTCGCTCACCGCCAGCCAGCGTGCCAAGCTCTACGTCAACGGAGTGCTCAACACCACCGCCGATGAAACCAGCAGCTCCATTCCCAACAACGCTTCCAACCTCCACATCGGCACGCTCGCTCCGGGAAATGCGGTGTTTGATGGTCTGATTGATGAGGTCCGTTTTCATCGCCGCGCGCTTTCCGCTGCGGAAATCGCCGCGCTGGACAATGCCACCGATACCTTTGCCCCGGCGGTTTCCACCGGTCCCGCGCCAGCACCGATCACCGGCATCGCCGCCAATCTAACAGGCTCTGCCAGCGCCGAATCCGGCACGGCACCCACCGTCGCCTGGAGCAAAGTCAGCGGCCCCGGCACGGCGACATTTTCCGCCTCCACATCCGCGATCACCAACGTCACCTTCAATCAAGTCGGGACATATGTGCTCCGTCTCACCGCCACCAGTCCCACGGCGCAAACTTCCGCCGACCTCAGCGTCACCGTCAGCCATCCACTGCCATCGGTTTCCATCCTCAACCCACCTGCACCGGTTGCCGTGGCAAATCTGGCCGATGTGCTCCGTCTCATTGCCAGCCCCAGTTCCAACGGAGCGCCGGGCAGTCCCACGATTCTCTGGAGCCGCTTGAGTGGCCCTGGCAGCGTTGCTTTTGATAACCCTGCCGCTGCGGATACACGGGCAAGCTTTTCGGCACCCGGAAACTACATCCTCCGCTGCACCGTCACCAGCGTGGGCGGCAGTGCGAGTGCGGACACCTCGGTCAGCATCGCCAGCCCTGCATCTCTCAGCTTGCGGGAAGGAGAAAACAGTTATGCCCATGCAGCGACGTTCATCCGCAGTGACAGCAATGGCTGGAACTCCGGAGCTCGTGACCAATTCCTCATCGGCAAATCCGCCGCATCCGGAAATTTCTTCCGCGGTGTGTTATCATTTGGTCTCAGCGGCGTCCCTGCCAATGCCACGCTTACCGGTGTTTCCCTGGATCTCTGGACCCATCCCGTCGATGCGGGCAGCGGCAACGTGGCAGCGCTTGAACTCCGCCAGCTTGTCGCAACTCCGGTGGAAGGCAGTGGCAACAGCGGCACCGATGCCGCCAACGGCGCGGGCAGCGGCGCGACATGGCTGAGCCGCAATGGCAGCAACTCCTGGAGCAGTCCCGGCGGTGACTTTGGTGCCACGGTTTTGTCCAGCCTCCCCGGTTTCAATGCCGCAGCGCTTGCCACGCAGCGGACATTTCCCACGTCTTCAAGTTTCCTCGCCGCCGCACAGACTGCACTTGGCGCTGGCCAACCACTGAACCTGATGCTCATTTCGCCACTCACGGAAAGCGGTGCCAACGCAGCATTTGCGCGCATCGCATCGGACGATCACCCCACCGTCGCGCGCCGACCGCGCCTCACCCTTTCGTGGTCGATCTCCCCCGCCCCGGTGATCGATCCTGGCCCCTCGCCTGCCGCCATCATCGCTCAAGCCGCACCGCTCAATGGAACGAGCAGCGGAGCAAGCGCCACCCAGTGGTCGCTCCTATCCGGTCCCGGCACGGCAGTTTTCGGAAATCCAAATCAGGCCAGCACCACCGTCACCTTCAGCCAAACCGGAAACTATACGCTGCGCCTTGTTTCATCCAACATCCACGGCGAGGTCTCCCGCAACCTCACGGTCACTGCAAGCCCGCCTCCGGACCCGGGTGTTTTCCAAGATTGGCAATCGCTGACCTGGCCGGGTGAAACCAACCCCGCGATCATCGGCCCGGGTGCCGATCCCGATCGCGATGGCATTTCCAATTTCCTCGAATGGGCACTCCGTCTCAATCCCACCATCGCGGGAGTTTTCTCGCCGGACTTTGTGATTCAAGGCGCGGTTCTGGAATATACTTATATCCGTCGCAAAACCGCGCCCGGTGAAGCTGCCTTCGTTGTCGAATGGTCGGAAACCCTTGGCAATGATTGGTCTGATTTTGGAGTCAACCAAAGTCCGCCCACTGCCATCGATGCCACCCGCGAAGAAGTCACTGCGACGCTTCCGGCCGGTTCCGGCGCTTCGCGCTTTGTGCGGCTGCGGGTGCATGAGCCATGATCTCCTGAGAAATCATCATCTCCGCCCCGCGCTGGCCTGCACTGCGAGCGATCCGGATCCCATGAATGCGGATGCCTTGGTAGGCGATTCCCGGCTCTTCCGTTGTTTCCGGGAAAGTAGCACCACGGGGAAATTCGCAGAGGGAATGCGCAAAAGCTGATGCCCTCAAGACTATATACCAAGTGAAACCCTTGCTCCGGATTCCACGGTCGGATTTCCAGCAACATTCCATGCGCCTGCTTTTCCTGCTTCTGTCCCTGACTCTCACCGCGAGTGCCCAGCTCACCTGGTCGCTGGCGAGTGGCAACGCGTCGTGGCCAGCCGACAAGCGCGCCGCGATCATCGCCGCCATGGATGAGGCGGTGGCCATCTACAATGCGAACGGTTATTTCCCCAAGACGCTCTGGGCGAACTACAATGCGTCAGTCCCGACTGCACAGGCGAGTTATTCGGGCTGGATCGATTTCGGCGGCCAGATCGGCACCCGCACGGCGATGCATGAAATTTCCCACACGCTGGGAGTCGGCCAGTATTCCACGTGGACGACCAACCAATCGGGCGGCAAATGGACCGGAACTTTTGCCAACAACCGCGTCAAGCTCTTCGATGGCCCGAGTGCCACCATCGGTTGCGATACCATTCACTTCTGGCCCTACGGACTCAACTTCGCAAGTGAGGACAGCACGCTCAACCGCATCCGCCACGTCAAGATGGTCTCCGCATTCCGCCGCGACATGGGCATCGTCACAGACTCGGATGGTGATGGGATTCCCAATGATTGGGAGATGTTCTATTTCGGAAATCTCAGCCAGACCGCAGCGGGCGATGCGGATGGAGACGGCATCGGAAATCTTGCGGAATACAATGCGGACACCAACCCCGCAGCAGCAGCCACCCAATGGACCGGAGCGATCAGCAGTGACTGGACCACCCTTGCCAATTGGAATCCCGCCATCGCGCAAACGCAGGGCACCTTTTACACCCGCATCAACGTCAATAACAACAGCAACAGCCCCTTGGTTTACGATGCCGCGCGTGGCAACACCATCCTCCGCCCGGCCGATCGCGGATTGGTGATCGGGAGCGGCTTGAACAATGCCAATACCTCCGGCACGATGAACATCACCGGAGGATCGTTTTCCACCGTCGGAGCCCAAAGCCCGGACATCATCGGCAATGGCCAGGGAAACAGCGGAGTGCTCAATGTTTCAGGTGGCAGTTATGCAAGCGATGACCTGCAATTCGGTGTCGCCGGGCAAGGCAGCGGCACCTTGAATCTCAATTCCGGAAGCGCGGACATCGCCGCACTCTCCTTCCGCTTTGCCACCGGGGGCAACGGCAGCGTTCATGTCAACGGCGGCACACTCACCACCTCATCCATCAGTCGAACCGGCACGGGCATTGGAAATCTCTTTCTGAACGGGGGCACTTTGCGCGCGGGAGCCAGTTCAGAAACTTTTCTCGAAGGCTTGTCCAATGCATTCATCCGGAGCAACGGCGTCACCCTGGACACTTCCACCCATGCGATCACCATCGCGCAGGCACTGCTCAACGATCCCACCTTTCCGGCAGGAGGCATCATCAAAACCGGATCCGGCATTCTTACTCTCG
>JALOTR010000184.1:0-891 GCA_025457805.1 Akkermansiaceae bacterium
GATGCCGCCGCCGGCCATCCAGATCGTGAAACAACGCGGATGGTGGTCGCGGCCGTAATCCTTCTCGCTGAGGGCACCCTGGCAATAGACGGTGCGGCCGAATTCACCGCCCCAGACGACGAGTGTGTCTTCGAGCATGCCGCGTTGTTTGAGGTCCTGGATGAGGCCGTAGCATCCTTGATCGACGTCCTTGCACTGTGAGGCGAGATCGCGGGGGAGATTGCCGTGCTGGTCCCAGCCGCGGTGGAAAATCTGCACGAAGCGCACGCCGCGTTCGAGCAGGCGGCGGGACATGAGGGCGGAGTTGGCGAAGGTGCCGCGCTTGCGGCTGTCCTCACCGTAGAGTTGATAGGTGCTGTCCGACTCGCCTGTTAGATCAGTCAACTCGGGCACTGAGGCCTGCATGCGGAAGGCCATTTCATATTGCTGCATGCGCACTTCGATTTCCGGATCCTGGATGGCGGAGAACGAGCGGCGGTTCAATTCATTGAGCCCATCGAGCATGTTGCGGCGCGTTTCGCGGGTGATGCCTGGGGTGTCCTTGAGGAACAGCACGGCATCGCCGAGCGAGCGCAGGGAAACGCCAGCGAATTTTCCGGGAAGGAATCCGGAGCCCCACAAGCGGGAGGAAATGGCCTGCACGTTCGAGTAGGGCGAACTGTGGGTGGCGTGGAGGACGACGAATGAGGGCAGCTCCTCGTTCATCGATCCGAGTCCGTAGGAAAGCCATGAGCCCATGGAAGCTTTGCCGGATTGCATGGAACCGGTATAGATCAACTGGTTGGCGGGCTCGTGGTTGATGGCATCCGTGTGCATGGATTTGATGATGCAGAGATCATCCGTCATCTTTGCGGTCCATGGCAGCAGTTCGCTCACCCACGCGCCGGACTG
>JALOTR010000184.1:915-7165 GCA_025457805.1 Akkermansiaceae bacterium
CCGGAGGTCATGCCGGTGAGGCGCTCGCCTTGGCCCTTGAGCCAGCCATTGAGGTCTTCCTTGAAACGTTTTTGCAGCTCCGGCTTGTAGTCGAAGAGATCCATCTGCGAGGGCGCGCCGATGAGGGAGATATAAATCACGCGTTTCGCCTTGGGCGCGATCTGCGGCACGTTGGCGCCGAAGTTGGCAAGGGCATCTGCGGCCGAGCTTCCCTGGCGGCCTAACAACGAGGCGAGTGCTGCCATGCCGAGTCCGGTGCCGGACTTGCGGAAGAAATGCCGGCGGCTGTATGCGGCATTGTGGAACTCCAAAGGATTCATTTCGTCGGGTGCATTCATCGCGGTTCAGCGGGTGATGGTTTCATCGAGGTTGAGGACCTGGCTGGCGACCAGCGACCATGCGGCGAGTTCGGAAGCATCGAGGTCCTGGGGCGGGGCTTTTTCGCCGGTGGTGATGAGTTTCTTCGCGTCCTCCGGATTGGCGCGGAAGGCGGCGAGTGACTTATCGAGGGATTTTTTCACAATCTCGCGCTCCTCCGCATCGAAGCTGCGGCCGATCATGCGGAGGGTGATGGTGTCCAGGCGGAGGTTGAAATCCGAGCCTGCCTTGAGGGCATGGACCGCCATTTCGCGGGAGGCTTCCACGAATTGGGGATCGTTGAGCAACACGAGCGCTTGGAGTGGCGTGTTGGTGCGATCGCGGCGGACGCAGAACACCTCGCGCGTCGGGGCGTTGAAAATTTCCAACGATGGCGGAGCGGCGGTGCGTTTCCACATCGTGTAGAGCGAGCGGCGATAGAGCGCCTCGCCGCTGTCCTGGCGGTAGTTTTTCGTGTTCGACTGTGGCATGGCCACGGCCTCCCAGATGCCTTCCGGCTGGTAGGGTTTCACAGAGGGTCCGCCGATTTTGTTGGCGAGCAAGCCGGACGAGGCGAGGGCGAGATCGCGGATTTGTTCGGCATCCAGGCGGTGGCGCGGGCCGCGGGCGAGGAGGCGGTTGGCGGGGTCTTTTTCGAGTTTTTCCGGAGGGACCACGCCGGACTGGCGGTAGGCGGCGGAGGTGACGATGAGCTTGAGCATGTGGCGGTAGTTCCACTTGGAATCGACAAACTCGGCGGCGAGCCAATCCAACAACTTCGGATGGCTGGGGCGGGCTCCCATGATGCCGAAGTCGTCATTGGTTTCCACGATGCCGGTGCCGAAGAAGTAATACCAGGTGCGGTTCATGGTCACGCGGGCGGGAAGCGGGTTGGCGGGGTCGTTGAGCCATTGGGCAAGGCCGAGGCGGTTCTTCGGCGCATCCGGGGCCATCGGCGGCAGGACGGCGGGGGTGGCGGGCCCGACCTTCTCGCCCTTGTCGGTGTAAACGCCGCGGGTGAGGACGTGGGCGTAGGGTTCTGTCTTTTTCTCCTCCATCACGAGGCTCACGGAACCGCGTTTGCGGAGCTCGGCTTGCTCGGTGCTGAGCTTGTCGAGGCGGGTGCGAAGATCGCGCGACGGGGCATCCACACTGGCGAGGTAGTGTTTGAAAAGAGCCTCAATCTGTTCCTTGCCGCGTTGCTCGGCGGGGGTGGCGAGGATTTGCTGGAGCAGGCTGTTTTGGGCGAGGGAGGAAATTTCTCCGGGATTGAGCAGCCTGCGGTAGAGGCGGAAATCCTGGAGGGCGACCTTGCCGCCACGGAGCTTGGAATCGTTGTTATGCCGCGCGCCGAGGCGCAGCGGGACCGGCGTCTCGATGGTGCCGCCCACGGTGTTGGGATCGGTGCCTGATTTGACTTTTTCGCCATTGATATAAATCGCCCCTGCCTGGTGGCCGGAGGTGGAGCCATCGAAGGTGAACATCACATGATGCCACTCGCCGGGCTTGAGCGGGGTGGGGGCGGTGGTTTTGTTGGCAGCCTTGTCCCAGCTATCGATGACATGCGTGGCGGGTGCGCCATCGACCAGGTAAATGTCCCAGCCGCGGAAGGCTTGGGAGGGATCCATGCGGGCGATGACGGCTCCGGTGGGTTTGCCTTCGATGCGGATGAAGCCGCCGTAAGTGACGCGATCGGCGCGGGAGAAACTGCCGATATCGCCGAGTTCGACCTGGCCATCGCTCACGACGGGAGCCTTGCCGAGTGGGCCATCGATGCGGGAAAGCGAGCTGTTCCACTCACGCGGTTGGCCATCGACAAATCCGCGGATCGGGCCATCGGAAGTGGCGAGGGGAAGATGAATCGACAGGGTGGAGTCAATTTCCGGAGCCGGGGCGAGGGTGGCATTGGCGAGCCATGCATCGAAGTCCGGACGGGCTGCCTTGCTGCGTGCGGCGATTTGTTTTTTGGCATCCTCGATCTCGCGGTTCAGGCTTGCCCAGCGCTCGCGATCCTCGACGAGTGGCACGAAAACATTGGGCGGGTGCTCGGCGTTGTTGCCATCGAGCGGCGACATGGGAGTGTTTCGGAAAAATGCGGTGAGCGAGTAAAACTCCTTGGTGGAAACAGGATCGAATTTGTGATCGTGACAAGCCGCGCATCCGGTGGTGAGGCCGAGCCAGATGGCGGAGACGGTTTCCACCCGATCCTTGGCATAGATGGCCTCGTATTCCTCACCGATGGCTCCGCCCTCGCCGGTGGTGGCGAGGCAGCGGGAGAAGCCGGTGGCGACGTGTTGGTCGAGCGTACGGTTGGGCAGGAGGTCGCCGGCGATTTGCTCGGTGGTGAATTGGTCCCACGGCAGGTTGTTTTGGACGGCGCGGATGACCCAGTCGCGGTAGGGCCAGATGGCGCGGTAGTTATCGATGTGGATGCCGTGGGTGTCCGCATAGCGGGCGGCATCCAGCCAGTGGCGGGCGAAGTGCTCGGCGCTGGCGGGCGTGGCGAGGAGTTGATCGGCGGCTTTGTCGATCGCGGCTTTGGGATCGGCGGCGTGGGATTTGAGGAAGGCATCGAGATCCGCCGGTGACGGGGGCAGGCCGGTGATGTCGAGATGCATGCGGCGGTAAAAACGCGCGGGGCTTTCCTCGGGATTGGGCTTGAAACCGGTGGCATCGAGTTTTTCCGCGATGAAGTGGTCGATGGGATTGGCGGCCCAATCTTTTCCAACTTCGGGGACAGCGGGTTTTTTCACCGGTGCAAACGACCAGTGGGGTTCGTACTCCGCGCCTTGTTCGATCCAGCGCTCGATGAGGGCGATGTGTTCCGGCTTGAGCTGCTTGTGGCTCTTGGGCGGCGGCATGATGACGTCCGGATCCGCCGATTTCATCAGGGAAACGATCAATGATTCCTCAGGCTTGCCCTTGATGATCACCGGGCGGCCATCATCGCGGAGGACGAAGGCATCTTCCACGCGGTCCAGCCGCAGCGGGGCGCTTTTGGGTTCGCGGGTTCCGGAATCCGGGCCGTGGCAGTGATAACAATACTCCGAGAGCACCGGCTGGATGTGCTCGTTAAAGGACACCGTTTCGGGCAGAACCATGGGTGCCGCAGCCTTCGCCTCCACCTCCGCGTCTGGCGACTTGGGGGCGACGGTGGATTTTCCCGCAGGGGAATCGCACCCTGTGAAGAGGATGGCAGAGCCGAGGAGGATGGATAGGCGGAGTTTCATGCGGATGGGAAAAGCCCGGTGTTTACGCCTAGGGTCGGCGGATTTTATCAGGATTCAAGTTGCTTGAGATATAGATGAACCATTGGACTGGATAACATCGCGATACCAATGAGCGGATTGCTTGAGGGTGCGGCGCTGGGTTTCATAGTCCACATGGATCAGTCCGAAGCGTTGTTTGTAGCCTTCCGCCCACTCAAAATTGTCCATGATCGACCAGTGGAAATACCCTCGTACGTCGGCTCCTTCCTCGATGGCGCGGCTGAGGGCGCTCAGGTAACGGGCGAGGAAATCGATGCGCTGGGGATCGGCCACCGTGCCATCGCTGGCGGGCCAGTCTGAGAGCGAAATGCCGTTTTCCGTGATGATGACCGGAAGCTTATATCTCTCATGGAGAAACTTCGGCCCCCAGCGCAGACTTTCCGGGACCACGTTCCATTTGAAGGCGGTGAGCGCCGTGCTCATGGGATGGGGGACGCGGACGGGTTTGCCATCGGCGTCGGCCCCGATCAGCGTGCCGGAATAGATATTGGCCCCATAGAAATCAATGGGTTGCGAGATGATTTCCATGTCTCCCTGGGCGATGGGCGGCATTGCGGACCCGGCCGCGACCAGGCCGTCTTCCGGGTATTTCCCAAAAACCACCGGATCGCCCCACCAGGTGTTGGACCAAATGTTGGCGGGCATGCCCATCGACGAGGCATCGCCACCGCTGACCGAGGCCATCGAGGCGCGGGCTGCCGCCACATCTGCGGCGGTCGGGCTTGCCGGGACCGAAGTCACGCCTACCGGGGCCCAACCAATGATGGCAGGTTTGGTGGCGTGGGCGCGCAGCACCTGCACCGCCTTGCCGTGGGCAAGCAGGACGTGGTGACCGGCGCGCAGGCATTCCGCGTGGCCGAGCCTGAGGCCTGGGGCATTGGTGCCGATGGCATGGCCGAAGCCGATGAAACACTGCGGCTCGTTGAGCGTGATCCAGTGCTGGACCCGATCAGACAGGCGCTCCACCACCACCCGGGTGTAATCGGCAAACCAATCCGCACTGTCCCGATTCAACCAACCCCCACGGCAGAAAAGTTCGTAGGGGAAATCCCAGTGAAACAAGGTCGCCCAGGGGCGGATGCCAGCGGCGCAGATTTCATCCACCAAGCGGTCGTAAAAATCCAGCCCCACAGCGTTCACCGCGCCCGTTCCCGCCGGGATGACACGCGGCCAACTGACGGAAAACCGATACGCCTGCGCACCGATTTCCCGCATCAGGCCCACATCTTCGCGATAGCGGTGGTAGTGGTCGCAGGCGACATCGCCCGTGTGGCCATCGAGCACCTTGCCGGGCTGTTTGGAGAACATGTCCCACACACTCGCACCCTTGCCATCCGCCGCCGCCGCGCCCTCGATCTGATACGCCGCCGCCGCGACTCCCCATGTGAAAGTTTCCGGAAATGCCATGATCCCAACCCTGCCGCCCCCGCTTCCCCGCGTCAATGCACACCCGCCGCAAGCAAAAATCATGCAGTTTGTGTCTGAAACAATTTGAAACCGCGCTCGAATGGTCTCTGGGCGTAGTAATCTGCTAATCAACCACTTGCAATCGTCACGTTGATTTTGACATCCTCCGCACGGTATCTGCTAGACTGGCCGGGATGACGCGGGAAAACGAGAGGCTGGCGGAAGACAAGGCTGGCGGGAAGAAATGGCGGCGCTGGGGTCCTTTCCTGAGCGAGCGCCAGTGGGGGACTGTGCGGGAGGACGATTCCGACCACGGCAATAGCTGGGCTGCCTTTCCACACGACCACTCGCGCCGCCGCGCCTACCGCTGGGGCGAGGATGGTTTGCAAGGGTGGACGGACCGTCAGTGCCGGCTTTGTTTCGCCCCGGCTTTGTGGAATGGCCAGGACACGATTCTCAAGGAGCGCCTCTTTGGGCTCGGCGGAAACGAGGGCAACCACGGCGAGGACGTCAAGGAGTGCTACTACTACCTCGATTCCACGCCCACCCATTCCTACACCAAGGCCCTCTACAAGTATCCGCAGGCCCGCTATCCCTACACCGAGATCCGCGAGGAAAACCAGCGCCTCGGCCGCACCGGGCCCGAGCTGGAGCTGGCGGACATGGGGATTTTCAAGGAGGGCCGATACTTCGATGTCGTCCAGGAAGTCGCCAAACGCAGCCCGGAAGACATCCTCTGGCGCATCACCATCACCAATCGCGGCCCGGACCCCGCGCCCATCCACATCCTGCCGACGCTTTGGTTCCGGAACACCTGGAGCTGGGATATCGATCGGGAAAATCTTTCCTCCAAGCCCATCATCACTGGCACCCCGGAGGGACTGCGCGCGGTGCACGAGTCGCTCGGCGAGTTCCGATTCCTCGTCGATCCGCCCACCCCTCGCACCAAGCTGAAGTGGCTTTTCACCGAAAACGACACCAACTCCGAAAGCTTCGGCGGCCCGGCCAATCCGAGCCCCTACGTGAAGGACGCCTTCCATCGCCATCTCATCCACGGCGAGAAAAACGCGGTTTCGCCCAAGCCCCAAGGCACCAAGGCCGCCGCCCATCTCAGCTTCACGATCCCTCCTGGCAAAACCATCACCGTGCGCTGCCGCCTTCACGCCGTCGGCGAAACCAACGGCCTGTCCGGCTTCAAGCAGTTCGATGAAACCTTC
>JALOTR010000185.1 GCA_025457805.1 Akkermansiaceae bacterium
TGCCACGGCGACCACTTCCAGACCCAACTCGTGACCGGGCGTGCGAGGATAGGCGAAAAAAGGAAATTTCCCGAGATAACAGGCAAGATCCGTCCCGCAAATACCCATGCGGTGGGTTCTTACCAGAGCTTCTCCGGGTCCGGGCGCTGCGGGCTCCGGGAGATCAACCAGATTGATCTCCTGGGGCGAGGTGAACTGGATGGCTTGCATGATAAAGAGATGCGTTCAGTTGTTTTCGGGAAGCCCTTCGACGTGGCCGATGTTTTTGACCGGAGCGAAAATTTCAATCACCTCCGCAAGCAGGGCGCGGTCGATGGGCTGCTCAAGCCATTCCGCCCATTTGCGGATGTTGTTAGGATTGGCGGATCCAGCGACGGTGGTGGCGATGCCGGGGTGCTCGCAGGCAAATTGTAGCGCGAGTTGTGCGATGTCCACGCCGCGGTCCGCACAATGTTTGGCAGCGGCGCGGGCGGCGGCTTTCACGTTCTCGGGTTCCTTGAGCCACTCAGGCAGCTCGGCATTGGTCAACAAGCGTGCGGAGAACGGACCGGCACTCATGGCACCGATGCCCTTGGCTTCCAGGCGGGGCATGAGGTCCTCTGCGAACGAGGTGTTTTGCAAGGTATAACGATTGTATGAAAGCACGCAGTCGATCTGATCCTCCACGTGATCCAGCACGGTGTGGAATGTCTTGAGCGGATAGCAGGAAAAACCGATAGCGCGCACCTTGCCTTGCTCCTTGAGCTTGAGGACGGCGGGTATGGTTTCCTCCCAGATTTGTGGGAGCGGAACGAACTCCACATCATGGAGCAACAACACATCAAGATAGTCCGTGCCCAGCCGGTGAAGTGAAACATGCACGGATTCATCCACCCGCTTGGCGGAGAAATCGAAGTGGGTGCCTGAATAACGGCCCAGCTTGGTGCCTAACAGATAGGAGTCCCGCGGAATGCCCTTGAGTCCCATGCCCAGCATCACCTCCGACATTCCGCGACCGTAGAAGGGAGAGGTGTCGATGAAATTCATGCCCAGATCAATGGCCGTGCGCGTGGATGACATCGCCTCATCGAGAGTGATGGAACGGAACTCGGCACCCAGAGAGGAGGCACCGAAGGAGAGGATCGGAAGTTCGATCCCGGTTTTGCCTAGAGGTCTCGTTTTCATGAAGATGATCGGGAAACGGGCTGGAGATTGTCAGATCACATGTTCGTCACCGGGCAAGGGCACGATGACTTCGGTATCGGGAAGACGCCGGTTGATTTCCGTGCGGAACCACTCGACCGCGCCGTCATCGCCGTGGACGAGGAACACCTTCTTCGGACGCACTTTGACGATGTAATCTGCAATATCATCGCGGGTCGAGTGACCGCTGAAATCAAAGACGCGCATCTCGCAGTTGAGTTTCACGGTGGGTTGGCCGGGATCGAGCTCGATGTTGTCGCCCTTTTTTGCGAGGCGGATTTTCCCACCGGGAGTCTCGGGGTCGGCATAACCGACAAAAAACAATCCGTGTTTTTCGTTTTCGAGGATGCCCTGACGGGCGAAGATATTGGAAACGGTTTTCTCCGACATCATGCCGCTGGACAATGCATAGATGCAACCGGCAGCAAAAGGAATGGGACCCTTGCGCTTCTTGTTGCCGCCTTCGATCTCCATGTCCTTGAGAAAACGGAAACCCGGAAGATGGCGGCGCGAGCTATCACTGAAGCGGTCGTAGATATGTGTCATCTTCGTGCTCAGCCCACCGATGTAAACGGGAGTGTGCTTGGGAATGAGGCCTTCGGTTTTGAATCGATCGTTCCCGCGATCATAGCCGGGAGTGCGAGCCTGCTCGCCGCGGGTCGTTTCCACAATGAGTGCATCCACCGTTTCTTCAGGGAACAAGGCTCCCTTCTGCAAGGTGCTGTGTTCGAAGTTCACATCGCCGGTGTACATCACCCGCTTGCCTTCGGCATGGATGGTCACTCCCACGGAACCAAGGATATGTCCCGCATCATGGAAGGTGGCGCGCATGGTGCCTTGTTCGTCGAGATCGAAGGGACGTTCGATGGCACGCACTTCGAAGTTTTCCGTGATTTCATCCAGATCGCGGTGTTCGAAAAGCGGATACTCGGTGATGCCGTGTTCGAGGCGTTTGGCCTGCATGACGTTGACCGAGTTATGCAAAAGCGCGGATGAGAGTTCCGCCGTTTCGGGACTGAGGAAGACCTTGGCCTGGGGTTGGTCTTCGAGGAAAACCGGAAGTGTTCCGACGTGGTCGAGGTGGGAATGGGTGATGACGATGGAATCCACCGAACCCTCGCGCAGGAAATCAAAATGCGGCACGGCCTCGTATCCCTCGTGCTTGGGATGCATGCCGGCGTCAAGAACCACCCGGGCGGATGCGGTTTCGAGCAAATAGGAATTCGCACCGATTCCGGCGTGGCGACAGAGACTTTTAAAGATCATGAGTGGTGATGGGCAGGCAGCGGGGCGAGATAATGCGTGGCTGCGGCCCTTGTGTCAACCCACCCGCTTGCAGAGCCTGGGCGAAGATTTCGAGGTCCTTCACGGATGGCTCACCCCGCAGTTGACCCCAATTCCGGGCCGGATAACCTCTGCACCACCTAACAGATGACTCACACCTCATCCATTGCCGTCATTGGTGGCGGGCCTGCCGGGCTGCGGGCGGCAGAATGCGCCGCTGCTGCCGGGGCTGAGGTGATCGTTTTCGATGGAAAACCATCCGTGGGGCGGAAATTCCTCGTCGCCGGAAAAGGCGGCCTGAACCTCACTCACGGCGAAACTTTGGAGCGTTTTGCGGGTCGATACACCGGCCCGGACCAGCCGCCGGGGCTTTGGGCATCCCTGCTCGACGAATTCAGCCCGGCGGATTTGCGTGCTTGGGCGGCGGAGCTCGGTGTGGAGACTTTCCAGGCGAGCAGCGGGCGAGTTTATCCGAAAGCGCTCAAGGCAGCACCGCTCCTCCGGCGCTGGATTGCACGACTCAAGAGCCTTGGAGTGCGCTTCGAAATGAATCACCGCATGTGCGGCATCGAACCCGGCCGCCCTCATCGGATCGCATTTGAAAATGGCAACTTGGCCGAAGCCCAGGCCGTCATCCTCGCGCTCGGCGGCGCCTCATGGCCGCAAACCGGTTCCGACGGCCAATGGACTGAATGGATGAAATTTCCCGCTATGCCGATTCATGCGCTCGTCGCTGCGAATTGTGGTTGGGAGCATGCGTGGCCGGAAGAAACCTTGTCCATTGCGGAGGGCAAGCCTTTGAAAAACATCAGCGCCAGCGCCGGTGAGATGCACGCATACGGAGAACTGATGGTCACACGATACGGATTGGAAGGCGGAATCATCTATCAACTCGGAACCGCGCTCCGTTCAATGGATGCGCCTTCGATCGCGATCGATTTCAAACCCACTTTCAGCCGCGAGCAATTGGTGGCGAAAATGGAATCCGTAAAACGCGGATTTCTCCAGGAAGCCGCACTGCGATGGAAGCTCAGCGATGCCGCGGTCGCCATCCTCGCGCGCAAGCCGTGGAATGATGTGGCATCTCTTGCGGAACAAGTGAAACATTGTGTGATCCCCCTTCGTGGCCCGCGGCCCATTGCCGAGGCCATCTCTTCGGCTGGCGGTGTGTGTTGGAAAGGCATGGACGAATCGCTGATGATCCGAAATTTTCCCGGCATCTTTGCAGCAGGCGAAATGATCGATTGGGAAGCCCCCACTGGAGGCTATCTCATGCAGGGATGTTTCGCGACGGGCACACGTGCTGGTCGCAATGCGGCAGCGTGGTTGGGAACAACAAATTGTTAGAGCAAACGCGCTGAAATAATCGGGCCGCCGTCGCTCCGAGCCGCGACATGGAAGACGCGGAGCGGTGGCCGCCCAGAAATCAGCGAGCTGACATGATGATAACGCCGCAGCAGCGCCGGTTTTTTCACTAAATTTCCAACGACTTATCTCGCATCCTCAAGCGCCACTTGGGGAAGCAACACATCGAACTTCATGCCCATCAACTTGTTGCGTGTGACCAAAGGGAAATCCGCCGCCTTGATGAGGAGCCTGACAATTTTCGATCCTGTCGATTTCGGATCATCGGTGACGCTGTCCACCTTGGCCTCGCCCACCGATTTTCCATCGGATGTCCGCACTGGCAGAACCTTTTCGGAAACGGCCGCATCGGCGATCGCATCCGGCACGATCAGCGGAAGCGAAAAAGCATTGTCATTGCTGATGGTGAAACCATGGCTGGCGATGCTCACGCGTTTGCCCACCTCCACGAGGACTTCCGTGACGATTCCATCGACAGGTGCACGGAAATGACGCTTTTCAAACTGATCCTCAGAGAATTCGAATTCCAGTTTCTGGGCCTTCTCGTCCTCCAGTTTCTGTTCGAAGTTCGCACGATACATCCGCTCCATGGCTGTGGCCCATTCGAGGCGGGACTGCTCCAGGCTGCGCTTGCGGACTTGAAGTTCGATTTCCTCGCGGGTCACCGTCCATGAATCTGCTTGGGCGAGCGCCGCATCCACGCTGGATCTGGACTCCACGGCGTGGCGGGCGAGGTTGAGTTTGTGCTTGGCGGCATCCAGTTCCAAATGACCGAGCACCTGGCCCTTGACGACCGAATCGCCGGGTTTGACAAAAACGCGAACTACGGTGCCTTCCGATTCCGCCCTCACTTTTTCCACCACCCGGGAGGCTCCGGCGGATTCAAAAAGGAATTTCTCGCCGGCCTGGGACCGATAGGGAACCTGAGCGCCGGCCATGCCGCAGAATCCCAATCCAGCCACCGCGATGGCCATCAGGCGGCGGGTTGGCGGGAAGGATTCAACGGACGGGACTCGTGGCGTGTTTCCAATCATGTGCAACCTTACGGAGCTCTTAAGCTTCATTTTGCAGCTGTTAGACCGTCCCCCCGGCCGCGCGGGCCGCCGTCGCTCCGGGCCAGGCCAGACACGGAGCGGCGGCCGCCCTTGAAAGCGAACTCACCGCGACCTTGCCCGCCCGGTGGCAGCCCGCGAAGCCATTCCGGGTGACGGAATTTTCACCGGCCTTGCAGGTCCCCATTTGCCGTGCTACCCACAGCGCGGATGGGACTTGCCGATCGCGACTATCAACGGGATTCGCCAACAGGCGGCGGCAGCTTTTTGCCCGGAATCACCCCTGTGGTGAAATGGCTGCTGATCCTCAACATTGGGATTTTTCTCCTGGATTACATCCTTCTGCCCCTCGTGATGGGAATCAAGATCGATGATTTCCGCCCCCCACCTTTGATTCGTTGGGGCGCATTCTGCATCCAGACGTCGATCCTCGAGCTGCGGATCTGGGAGTTCATTTCCTTCCAATTCCTCCACGGCAACCTTCTTCACATCCTCTTCAACTCCCTCGGTATTTATTTCTTCGGACCATGGATGGAGCGTTGGTGGGGTTCGAAGAAATTCCTCATCTTCTATCTTCTTTGCGGCATCGGAGGAGCGGCTTTCTTTTCCATCCTCTCCCTGTTGAATCTCATCCCCGGCGGATACGAATCCTATCTCGTGGGCGCATCCGCAGGCATCTATGGAATCCTCGTGGGCGTGGCCTTCATCGCTCCGGACCTGCGGGCAAGATTGTTTTTTCCTCCGATCGAGTTGTCGATGCGGCAACTGGCGATCGGCTTGATCGGCATTTCCGCCATCATGGTTTTGTTGAGCCTTGGAAGCAATGCCGGTGGCGAGGCAGGCCATCTGGGAGGGGCCATTGTTGGTTTCCTGCTCATGAAGTATCCACAGCTCCTTCGCGGCGGTGGGGATGAGGTCAACATCATCCGGCCCCGTGCCTTCCGCCGCCGCTCCCAGGCCAAACTCCGGCCACGCACGGATGCCCACATTGATGAGGCGAATGAAGTGGATCGCATCCTGGAGAAAATCTCCCGTGATGGCACGCAGAGCCTCACTCAAGCCGAGCGCGACCTCCTGATGAAGGCATCGGAGCGACACAGGAAATGATAATGATAACTTTACCACTCCCATGATGACCGACGCGGAAATGATCGATTCACCGGATCCCGGACAACAACTGGCCCGCCTGCGCGCCATCATGCATCGCCTCCGCGCGCCGGGTGGCTGCCCCTGGGATGCGGAACAAACCCACGAATCCCTGGTGACCAATCTCATCGAGGAAGCTTACGAAACGGTCGATACCATCCAACGCGGCGATCACAATCATCTCAAGGAAGAGTTGGGCGATCTATTGCTTCAAGTCATCTTCCACAGCGAACTCGCGGAAGAAGCGGGCCGATTCAATCTCGACGATGTCGCCCGTGGCATCAGTGACAAGCTCGTCCGCCGCCATCCCCATGTGTTTGCTCAAAGCGATGCATCCACCTCGGATGCCGTGCTCCAGCAATGGGACGAAATCAAACGCGCGGAAAAAGGCGACGAGGCCAAGCCTTATCTCCATGGTGTCGGCAAAGGACTCCCCGCCCTGCTTCGCGCCGCCAAGTTGCAAAAGAAGGCGGGCAAGGTCGGATTCGACTGGCCGGATGAAACCGGCGTGCTTGCCAAGATCCGTGAGGAAGTGGAGGAACTTGATACCGCGCTCCAAGAAGGCCTAGCATCGGCGATCGAGGAGGAGCTTGGAGATTTGCTTTTCTCGGTGGTCAACCTTGCGCGCTTCCGCAAGCTCGATCCCGAAGTGATCATGGCTGCGGCGAACGCAAAGTTTGAAACACGATTCGCTGCGATGGAATCCGATCTCAAACATCAAGGGATCGATCTAACAGACGCGGATCCGGATCAGATGGAGACCTCGTGGCAGCGCGTGAAAAACGAAAGGATTCCCCAAGCGGCAATGCCGATTGCGGAATCCGAATCCGTCCACTCCTGAGCCCGAGCCAGCCGGACTCAGAAGCGCGGTCCAACCGGATCATTCTTCCGGCGGTGCGGGTGGCGGTCCTTCACGGTCGCCGTCTCCCCGTCCTTTGCCTTTGCCTGGGCCTTTCCCCTCGCCTGATGGGCGACCATGAGGTGGACGATGAGATTTGAACTCTTCGAGCGTCACCGCGCCATCGGAGTCTTTGTCGATCTTCTTGAACACGCCTTCCGCACGTTCCGGATTCGCCTGTGCCCTTGGACTGGCCTTGAATTCATCGAGGCTTACGGACCCACTGGAATCCGCGTCCAGTTTCTTGAAGACCTCTTCGAGATTCGGGCGGGGACCCTTCGGACCTCCCGGACCTTTGGGGCCTTTCGGACCTTCCTGAGCGAATGAGATCGATGCCGCCAAGGCCAGTGCGCTGATTGTGTTGATGCAAGTTTTCATGTGGTCTGTCGTTGTTGTTATCGTGCTGCGGCAAATGTTTCCATTGGTGGTTGGATTCGCCGCTCGCAATTCATCAAACCCGCCATCTTCGAGAGTGTTCTGGAAGAAATTGTTAAGATTCGGTAAAGCCCGAAGACCATCGGAAACCCGCCCCAAATCCGGACTTCCGGACATCGGCAACCTATACCAAAAGCCAGGCACGCAGGGCCGATTTTGCTTTGTGCACCGTCCACTCCGGCTGAAAATGCCGCCATGACTGAAGCGGACTTACTGCGGGTCATGAGACTCCACACGGAAAAACTTTTCCCCAAAAGCTGCCACAATTGCGGGAATCTCTTCGCTTCTCCACGGGACTTTTTTGAAAACACCTCTTCCATCGGTTCGGTGATCTCTTACGATGCCGATGGCAATGACTGGAAGCCCGCCGATCCCCTCGGCACTCTTGGATTTTTCAATTGCCCCTGTGGCAACACCCTTGCGCTCGGCACGGAAGGAATGGAATTGCAAGACCTGTGGAGCGCGATGGCATGGGTCAAAAACCATTGTGAAACCCACCAGACTCCTCTGGAAAACCTTCTCAACAATCTGAGGGAGAAGTTATATGATTCGA
>JALOTR010000186.1 GCA_025457805.1 Akkermansiaceae bacterium
GGCATTGCCGATGTTCGCTGCGGCGCTGTTGCCTGGAGTAATCGCGTGGATTCCTCCAGTCAGATTGATGGCGGCGGTGTTGAAATTACCAATATTGTTTGTGAATGTGCCACCAGTGAGATTGAGGGTGCCCGCACCGCTTAGCTGCCACTGAGGATTGTTGCTCGCGGTGGTGCCGCCACCAAGGTTGAGTGTGCCGCCTGAGCCAATGCTTACGTTTGCAGAAGTGTTGTGGGCATAACGAAGAATCGAGTTGATGGTGGCGGTCTTGCCGGCGGCCACGCTGATGGAGCCACTCGTGGTGGTTGTCGGCATCAGTGCCAGGGTGCTGCCGGTGATCTGATAGCCGCTGCTGTTGAAGGTGATCGCTTCGGCGGCCATTTGCGCGGCGAGCGTGACGACATACTGGTTGAGCGTCCCGTCTGTACCGGCAAAGATGGCGTCGTTGCTGGCGTCGGTGGCGCTTGTCTGGCTCCAGATCACGTTCGACCCTGCATTGTTCCAGACGGTGTTTCCTCCGGTGAGATTCCAGTTGCCACTGCCGGCGGTGACGGTCGCGCCGTCGCCTGTAGCCGTATCCCAAGTCAAGGTCGCGGCGTTGGAAGCCGCCAAAGACCAGGTGAGAAACACGGCGGATGCGGCGAGCCCTTTCAGTGATGATGCGAATCTGGGTTTCATGAGTGGATGGGTTGGATCGTTGTGGAAACCAGAACAAGCCACCGTGTCATTCGATGGCTTGCGGATCCGATGGGTTTGGAGTGCGACTGAGGAATTGGCGGCTGTTCGTATCGTTTCGATCTCTTGCCCGTCCTTGCATGGCGACACGCTTGTGATGGGTTGCGACCTTCCGTGCGGGTCAGGCACCAATTGCGGAAACGTTTAATCGTTCTGTTCCTCGGCTCAAGAATATTCTCTAAATTTTTTCCAGGCGGAGATTTGGCCTGGATCGGCAGTTTCAGACTCCCATCCCGAACCGCGGGGAACGATCCATCCGCACAAATTGTGATTTATCGTTTACTCAAAACTGAACCCATGGCAGTTTGTCCATGACCGCGAGCGCATCGCGGGAGATTATCGCCAATCCAGATCCCCTGTTTCTCATGCCAAAAACTGTTGTTCACCTCATCGCCAATGCTCACCTTGATCCGATTTGGCTGTGGAATTGGCAGGCCGGTGCCGATGAGGCGCTTGCCACATTCCGCTCGGCTGTGGACAGGTGTCATGAATATCCGGAGTTCCGCTACACCCGGGGAGAGGCATGGCTTTACCAGTGGATCGAAGATCTCGACCCGGGGCTTTTTGCTGCTGTGCGCGAGTTGGTGGAGGCGGGGCGCTGGTCGATTGCGGGCGGGCAATGGATTCAGCCGGATGCAAACCTTCCGACAGCGGCTGGCTGGCGCAAGCAGATCGCACTGGGGCAACGATACTTCAAGGATCGGTTCGGCATCAGTCCGACGATCGGCTACAATGTGGACACCTTCGGCCATCCGGCCACGCTGCCGGACTTGCTGCACGAAGTTGGCTACCGGGGCTATGTTTTCCACCGTCCGAACGAAAGCCAGGTCCACTTGCCAGCGCAGACCTTCCGCTGGCGGGGGACAGGCGGCGCGGAAATTCTCGGTTTCCGGATTGCTCCGGCCTATGTCACGCGGAGTGACGATCTTCACGGGCAGATCGACCTGACCGTGAAGGCAGCCGACCCATCTTTTGGCCATACGATGATGTTTTACGGTCTTGGCAACCACGGGGGTGGACCGACCAAGGCCAACATCGAGTGGCTGCTCGAGCACCGAAACGCCTTCGAAGGTGTCGAGCTGCGCTTCAGCACTGTCGATGACTTTTATGTCGAGGCCGAGGCACGCCGCGATCTGGTGCCGGTGGTGGACTACGAACTGCAGAAAACCTTTCCCGGCTGTTACAGTGTGATGCATGACATCAAGCAGGTGCAGCACCGTGGCGAACGACTGCTCGAACAAGCGGAAGAACTTGCACTGGCCTTCGGCATCGATGAGGCCGGAACCCTGGCATCGATCGCACGCATCGACGAGGCATGGAAGGATCTGGCCTTCACGCAATTCCACGACATCCTGGCGGGCACGAGCGTGCCATCGTCCTACATTTCAACCCGCAACATGCAGGGGCGCGCGTGCATCGCCGGCGAGGAGGAAGTCGTCCGCATCACCCGTCGGCATGCGCGCACGGCATTGCCCGGCGAGGATGTGCAGCGTCTGGTGCTGCTCAATGGATCTGCGCACGATTTCGACGGGCACATCGAGTGCGAGCCCTTCATCGACTTCGACGATTGGCGCGACCGCTGGTTTGCCGATGAAAACGGCCAGCCGGTGCCCTTCCAACTCGTGGTCTCGGAACCGAACGCGGGCGCGATGATCCACCGCGCGGTGCTGCCGGTGAACATCCCCGCCCGAGGTCGGCGGGTTCTCAAACTGCTGGATGGTGCCCCGTCCCCAACTCCCCAGCCTGAGATTCCTGTCATGGTGAACCATCAGTCCATCACCAGTGGCGGACTTTCCATCGAAACAGGACCCGCGGGAATTGCCTCGATGAAATGGAAGGGCCGCGAGCTGTTAGGAGCGGAAGGGCTTTCCCTGCATCTCCGCGAGGAGCATGGCGACACCTGGGTGTTTCACCAGACGGGATTCAACGAAGACATCACCTGCCGCCTTGGGAATCTCGACTGGACCGTGGAGGATTCCGGTCCGCTGCGGGCACGGGCCTTCGCCGACCAAATCCTCGGCAACTCGCGAATCCGGCTGGCTGTGACGATCTATGAGGGCAAACCCGAGGTTCATCTGCACTTGCAGGTCGTTTTTTCCGAGCGCCACAAGATGCTGCAAATGCCCATCCAACTCGCCGCACCACCGAGTGGCTGGACCAGCGGATTGGCCGGAGGAAATGTCAAACGCAAGGCCGGTCCCGATGAGATGCCGTTTTGCGGATGGGACAGCGTGCAGGCAGAAGCTTATAACATCAGCCTGCACACGCCCGATGCCTACAGCTCGCGGCTTCATGGTGACACCTGGCAGTTCTCCTTGCTTCGTTCGCCATTGATGGCATGGACCGGCGACAGCGAACTGCCGCCGGCCTTCTCCCGCCGCCACTCGGACCAAGGGTGGCACGATTTCCATTTCATCCTGCGCGTCGATGAGGCGCTCGACCCGGTGCGCTGCGAGCAGGTCTCCGACCACCAGGCCAAGCCGCCGGTGGCATTCGATCACTACGTCGGCATGAACCGCCCGGCCTGGGGCAACGCGCCACCGCGCCGCTTGTGGACGCCCGACATTCCCCACGCCCGCAGCCTCGGCCACATGAAGCATCTCGACACCATCGCCAGCGAAGGCCGCAATTGGGAGGAGTCGCCTGACTAGTCAGTCGCGTGAAGAAACGTCACCTTTCGAATCATTCGTCCACCGCGCGATAGGTGATTTTGCCATTGGAACGGGCCGTGAATATCACATAGCCGCGTTTGGGATTGGCCATCAACCAGCGGGTGGAAGCGAAAATTTTGTCTCCTGACTCGCTGCGGGTGCTCATGATGACTTTGCAGAAGCCACTGCCAAGCGGTCCGGAAGGTCGCGATTTCACGGATGCTCCGGCCTCAACCACGACTTCGGTATCGCCAAGCTTCAGGACCAAGGTTTCCTTCGAAAGATTGACGAAATGATAATCGCCGGGTTTGAAGGAGTTATCGTCAAGCCTGAGCACCGTGGGGGTGAAGCCTTCCGGATCCTTCGGAGCAAGCAGCACCGCAAAAGTGCGCCCTTGATCGGGAATAATGATATCAGACATAGGCACATCATTGCCGGGAGCCTTGAGCACGACCTCGCGGTGGGACACCTCTATTGGCGCGGTGAATGCGGACGAAGGCAGGTCGAACTCATCGGATTTTCCGCCTGTTGTTTCGAGATATACTTTTGGCGGGTCCTGAGTGACCTCGCAGGCGAGCAGACGCAGGGCGATGCTTTTCCCGGGTTTGTCCGCTCCCTGGACTGGACGAGTGGAAATGTGAAGGAGGATCGCAACAAGGAAAAGCAGCGGAAGGCGGAGTATCATGGGACGAGCGGGTTGAGGTTTCTCAGAAGGGATTCATTCGGCAGCCGCTACGGGTGTCAGGATTTCGTCCACTGCCTGATAGGAAAGGCGGCCGGTCTCGCTGCGGTAGAAAAACACATAACAACGGCTCGCGTCCCGGTGCGGCCAGCGGGTGTTGGCGAAGGGGCGCGCCTTGTTGTTATCAGGCTGATAGAAGGTGACCTGATAGAATGGCTTGTCGCCGCGAGAAGGGGCTTTGGTGAACACGGGGACGCGTGGTTTGATGAGCACCTTCGACGCACCGAGGCTGGCTCCGAGAATGCTGTCCGAGGCGTTGAAAAACAGCACACAGTCCGCGCCGAAACGGGATTCCCGGGCATTGACGACATGGACCTTGAACATCTCTTTGGCGGGTTCCAGCAGGATGATGAAATCCTTACCTTGTTCCGGGAGTGAGATTTTGCCAACCGCGCGGTAACCCGACTCCTGTTTCGTGTCCGGGGTCGCCAGGGAGAATTCACGGGCGACGGGCCTGAAGGATTCGCTCAGGCCGCGCGCGCCAATCTGCACGGCATCACTCACTTTTTCCCCGGACACTGGATGGAGATTGACCACCGGCCCGCCGGGCGCGAGCAGCAAGGCCCGGACAGCAGGTCCGCCGGACTCTTCGCCCCATGCAGTGCAAGTTGAGAAACATGCGGCGACTGTTAGGGCAATGGTCAATCGGTGAAACATGGTGAGGGTTGCGTTTGCGGTCCTTGATTTCAGAGGATTTCCCGGGGATTGAGATAACGGAAGGAGAGGATGTTGAAGCGTCGTCCGAAGTTGAGGTTCACCTTGGATCTGGCAATGGGCGCGTGGGCCTCGTCCGAGGGATCGACGAAGTCCGGCACGCGCTGGACGACCGCTTCGCACCACGAGCGGGCCAGCACGTTTGTTCCGGATCCGTCTCTGGCTTCGCCGTAGCCGCGAATCACGAAGGTGTCGCCGCGCACGTTGACCATGGGCCCGAGGCTCGTGAGCAGATCGCCCTGTTTCACATAGCCCGGAGCACAGACTGACTTGGCCCCGGCCTCTGCCTCGGGAAAGGGGAAACCCTGGGCGGCTGCCTCCGCCACGCTGAGGGCACGCGCACCTTGACGGAAGGCTTTGTTGATCGAGACCTCCTCGTCATCAAGCGCGCTCTGGAGCGGCCCGGACAGGGCTAGATTCTTGTCATCGCCGGGCCGGCGGTTGATGAAGTCTGCGATCGAAAGAAACGGGCCACGCAGGCGCACCTGTTTGACGATTGCTTTGGCAAGTTCCTCGATTTGGTCTTCGTCAAGACTGCGAAAGCCCAGCCACTGGTCATTGTCCGCAGTATCCCCGAGGCTGCCATCCTCAATCTCTCCTGCACCCGGCACAAGCAATGCCGCCACAGGTGTTTCCCCGGTTTCTAACAGGTCCGGATCTTTCTTGAGGGAAGGCGTGGGACTCACCGGAATCTTGGCCTTCTTGAGACCGGACAGGAAGCTCCGCCACGCCGTCACCGAGGTGGAGTTGACGTTGAACATGCCGTCCACCATCAGGCTTGCGGCGATGCGGCTTGCGGCATCGGCGGCAGGTTGATTGGAAGGAAAAATCGCGCTGACAGTTGCCGCCGGGTCGTTTGTCCACGGCATCATCCGTTCGTTGGGCAGCGCTTCGTGGTTCGGGCCACTGCCTGCGAGGAATGCCTCCAAGCGCTTCTTCTGCTCGCTGTAGGCAGTGGTGCTATTCTTGTTCGCGGAAGTCGTGCGGGGGGTGATGGAGGAATGGAAATAGGTGTCCCAAAGCGCAAGATTCGCAAGGTAGGAATGATCGGCAGCATCCCGATTGGCAAGGGTGCCACGGACTGCGGAGGGCGCGAGGAAAGAAGGTGCGAATGAGTTCGAAATGGCATGACTGATCGATGGCTGCATGAACCACGAACGTTCTCCCCGCGCCTGACCGAATCTCGTCCCCTCGGCAGCCGCATGTTGCAAGGCACCGAGCGAATGGATCGGTGCCCGCGGGACAGAGCGCGTGATGACATGGGACACGCCTCCGGACGCGCCATACTCCGCGCCAAAATATCCGAGACCATTGGCGTCACACTCGATGATCGGGCTGTTCAGGCTGTTCACCCGCCGCATCCCGATCTGCAAGGGAGATGTGCAAACATGGGATCCGATTCGGTCCGCAAACCGTAAGTGAACACACAAATCGGCCATTTGTTGTTTTCCAACTGCGCAATGGTGTTTGCGGCCGAGGGATCGCGCGGCAGCATTGGGAATATGTTTGGAAACTGGTTGGCAGAGATGGCGGTTTCCCCTGGAAGGCGTGAGTAAACCAGATCCACATTGAAGCTGCCGACGTATTTGGTGGTGCCGGATGTATCCACCAGTTCGCCGATGTTATAACTCCATAGAAAAAGACCCGCGTCGCTTTTGATGGCATTGGGCATCATCGAATAGGTGATCTTCTGTGAGCCGTTCATCAGGAGCGGATCGGTCTCGTAAGGAATGGGATAGGCATAACCCGAGGCAAACTCCCAGCCGAGTTTTCCGTCGAACTGCCATGCGCCTTTTCCCGGGTTCTTGATGCTGTCGCCGAAGCCCTGGGCAATCACCTGAACCTCACCAGGCCGCATGACGAGGTTTTGCGAACGCCCAAGTTGCCCGTAGAAAAAGAACAGCCGGTCGTTGGAAAGTTGTTTGATGGATCGGCTGAACGAGGTCTTGCTTCCCGCTGGCCCATTCTCAAGCGTGAGATTCAGATCATAAGGAATCGCCCAACTTTTGAAGGTGGCAAAGGCGGATGCCGGCACATGAAGGCAGACGTCGAAGGGATTCCAGATCGTGAACACCGGATCGGCCACGAGGAACAAGTCATATACTTTCCTGCCATTGGCCATCCGGCTTTTGCTGATCAATGAGTATAACAATGTAAGCTGCAGTCGTGGCAGGTGTTTGTAGAGGAGGAAGGGGTCATCTTTTCGATCATTCGTGATGAGAAACGGCAGCCCGGAAGGGATCGTCCCGCCATCGGCATGTTGGGGAGGGCTGGCAGGGTATTCGAGTTCGGACCAGATATTGTGATCGACCCATAACTCGCCAAGATTGATGCCAGCGGTGGAACCCGCCGTGTAGAGCGGGGCGACTTCCGGCGAGTTCGGCTGCGGCTTGGGAGTCTCCATCAGGAAATTGAGATCCTTGCGGAAACCACCGGCCCGCACGTTGGTAAGCAGGCCGCTTGAGACCGCTGTCGCATGATGAAACATCGGTTTGTTTGGCGAACCCAGGAGTTCAGCCGTCCGAGTGGATGCCAGCCGGTCGAGTTGCGGTGCATCGATGGCGATGGTGTCATTTCCAAAAAACACTTCGTGTGCAGCCCGTGGTGCAGCCTGCAGGCGCTTGGTGGCCATGGTAACGTTCTCGGCCGCTTCCACCGCTCCACCCAGTTTGGCCTTCATGTTCTGGTCTCCCACCCACCAGGCGCAGCCCCCCTTGGAGATCTTGATGAGACCGGCTTCCAGCACATCACAATCCGGATCCTTGGCCACCATCGCGATTTTGTTAGAAAACGGATTTGGGTTTTTAGGAGATGCGGAATCGGTGACCACACTTTCGTCGCCAGAGATCAGCCAGCGGCGAAACACGGGCGCAGGTCGCTTTTCATCAACAGCCGGCCACGCATTGTAAACGCCGGTCCATTGGCCACTGGCGGACTTGATTCCTTCTTCGAGTTGTTGCCCACCCGGCGCGGAAATCCTTTGGTCCGGCCCAAGCTCCTTTTGGAGTTCACCCAGAGCAAGCATCAGCGCCATCCGGGCGTTGGCGCGGGCGGTGGACATCGCTTCATTCTGGGAACTGCCACGGAGGGAAATGGCCGACAAAGACAGCAAACCGACGGCAATGATTGTCAGAAGCACCATCAAGGACAACGTGACGACCAAGGCAAAACCGCGGTGCCCTCGGCACGCAATGATGCATAATTGGCGGGTTGTTAACATCATGGGTTTCGGAGGATTTATATTTGGAAAAAGGACGGGAAATATGAGTTCGAGCCAACGTGGAGAACCTGGAATGGTTGAACTCCTTCAACGTGGGCTCGTGATCTGCCTCACGGTTGACCGCCGGGCGGATCGACCATTTCGGCGCGGATGAACTGACGAGTGGCTCCACTGACCGGTGTCGCGCTGCGGAACAGGAGGTGGTTCGCTTCGTCCTCGACGACCAGGCAATGAGGGGCACCGCTTTGCCATCCGGTGGAGAGACCCGAGGAAACCGAACCAAGGAATTGCAGCCCGCGGCGGCGGTCGCGCGGCAAAAGGTATTCGAGGAATGGGCCGCCTGCGCCGGATCCCATCCGCAACTCCGGGCGTGCGACCGATGTACCATTCTGCGGATTCGTGCCGCAGGCGTATTCCCAGAGTGTGGAAACACCATCGCCGTCTGCGTCGTTCGACCACTGGCTTGCGGGAAGGCTCAGCGTGGGATCGACGTTGCCGAAGGTCCGATAGCGCCATGATTCGGGAGCGAGCAGATCCTGACTCACCGAGCTGTCACCGAGAGCGTTGTAACTGGCCACCTCAATTACGATATCCTCGATGCCGGGGTTGAGCGCGGTGGTGGCCGTGGTTGTTCCGGATGGCAGTTCGGCGATGATCTGAGGAGCCCCGCCGTTGATCGACTTGCGAACGACATATCCCAGTTCGCTGTTGGCGACGTCGGTCCAATCGAGTTTCACCGAGTTGATTCCGAGAAACTGCATCTGCAACGCAGCCGGTGCGATCGGTGCCGAGACCGCTGCGGGGGAAAACTCGGTTGAAGAATCGCTGAACTGTCGGAAGGGCCTGCCGGAAATGCCACCGATGTAATTCGCCAGGCGTTTCTTGAGGTTGTAGGCGGTTGTGGGGTCTTGACCGTAGAGATTGTTATCCTCGTTCGGATCGGTGTTCAGGTTGTAAAGTTGATCATCGTCGAAGTAAGTGGGATTGGTGGATGCGGCACCTGCTCCAAGACCGCTGTTGTTCACATAATAGGGACGAGGGATGCTTCCGCCCGTCAACTGGGTGTTCGCATTGTATTCCGGCCACTGATAGCCGCTCGCGATCTGGGAATAGATTGCAGGCGTGTAGCGCACCGCGATGTATTTATGGTTTTTGGTGCGAACACCGCGGGCATAACCCATCTCGCAGAAAAGATCGTCACGCACAGCAGCATTGCTGCCGTTGAATACCGGCACCAGGCTGACGCCGTCCACCGGACGAGTTGGCAAACCGGAAGCTGCGGTGAGAGCTAGCAATGTGGGAGCGATGTCCACATGGCTGACGATTTCCCCGTAAGTCCGCCCTGGCGAGGCGATGCCGTTGGGCCAGTTCATCACCAGCGGCACCTTCATGCCGAGGTCGTAAAGCGAGGATTTCCCCCAGACGAGCGGACCGTATAGCGTCTTTTCGCCGTGATCGGAGGTGAAGATGATCAGCGTGTCATTGCGGATGCCATACTGGGTCAAACGATTGAGGATGGCTTTGATCGAGTGGTCGAGCCAGGTTTCGCGAGCGGAAATCAGATCTTTGCCAGCGGCAGTCACTTCGTTGATGATCGACTGTCGCGTCGGCATGAACGAATAGTCCTCATTGGGCAGATAGCCGGCGCTGGTGTATGCCTTATCAGCTCGCAGCGTGTAGTTGAGATTGTTGTTCACCGGCCCGTGGTTGATCGTGGGAGCCATGTAGAGGAAGAAACGCTCGTTGCGGTTCTCATCGATGAAGCGCAGGGCGCGGCTGGTGATCCACTCTTGGTTGTGGACGTTGAGTTTGTCGCTGAAGAGTTCCTTCAGATTGGCATGATAGAAGCCATCGACATAATCGAAGCCATGCTCGCGCATCATCTGGCAGACGACACGGTGGTTGTGTTTCATGGCCGCGTTGACTGTGGCATTGATGGCCGGATCAACGGTTTTTCCGTAGGTGAGAAGTCCCTTTGCCGACCATTTTGTCGTATCCTTCAAATCATCATCTAGAATGTGCGATTTCCCCACGAAGCCGGTGCGGTAGCCTGCTTGTTTGAGCCAGGCACCGATGTTCTGCCCGTCATGCTCCAAGTCGGTGTCCGATACG
>JALOTR010000187.1 GCA_025457805.1 Akkermansiaceae bacterium
GCATATCGCAAGGGGGTTGCAATTTCGGAAAATTTGGCCTAGTTGACGGGCCCATTGCTGTTTTCAATCTTGCCGACCCCATGATGACACTCCGCCATTTCGCCCACTGCGCAGCCGCCGCCACCGCCCTGCTTCTGGCCAACTGCGCCCATCAAGCGCCCACCGCCCAGGCCGAAAACGACGGCAAACCGGTCAATCCCTTCCCGGTCGGCACCCACGATCACTTCAAGGCGGAGCCGACTTACCTGAAGACCCTCAGCGTCTGGAAAAACGAGGAATTGCTCTCCCGCACCAACGCCGAGAACTCCCACATCAAGGTCAACCTGGCCACCCAGCGGGGTTTCCTCATGAACGGCGAGGAGGTGGCGATCGACTACCCAATCTGCTCCGGAACCAAGTCCCGCCCGACGCCGACGGGCACCTTTTACATCCTCGAAAAGATCGTGGACAAGCGCTCGAACCGCTACGGCAAGATGCTCGATGCCTCGGGCAACGTGGTGAACAGCGACGCGGATTCCATCAAGGACAAGGTCCCGGAAGGCGGAAAATTCCTCGGTGCGCCGATGCGCTACTGGATGCGGCTCACCAACGATGGAGTCGGCCACCACATCGGTCCCATGCCGCGCAGCCGCCGGCCCTCGTCCCATGCCTGCGTCCGCGGCCCGAGCAGCACGATCCCGACGGTGTATTCGAAGGTGAAAGTGGGCACCCGGGTGGTCATTGAGTGATTGAGTAAAACGGTGATTTCCACCCAATCGGAAAGTTTTCCAAAAAAAGAGGCCCGGAGCTGATCTCCGGGCCTTGTTTTTGTCGGGTTGATCGGGATCGACCAAGATCGACCCGAAACGTGAGCCTGGCCCCGTTCACTCGTCTTCCATGAATTTCTCGTGACCCGTCTTTTTCATCTCCTTGAGTCGCTCGACGATCGTCGCCACTTCGTCCACTTTGCCGTTAAGGAAGGCTTGTTCCACCTCGCAAAGGGCGACGTAAAGCTGCCCCATCATTTTGCGGTATTCGGCCGAGGCCTTGGCCTTGTCCGGGCCATCGGGCATCTTGGTGACCAGCGTGGGGATTTCCGAAAAGGATTTCACAATAGCCTGCTGGGCCTCGCGGGCGAGGGCGGCGCCCTTGACCGGGTCCGTCTCGCGGCGGAACACCTTGTAAGCGTCGTTCATTTCCTCCATCTGCTTGCCGAGCTGTGTTTCCTCCTCCGCAGAAACGGGAAGAACCAAACAGGCGGCCATCGTCATCAGTATCAAACGTGCTTTCATACGCGGCAGAATACAGCACAGCCCGGCCATCTCTTCCAACAGGAAAACCCCGCTGCCCTGTTTCATCGCCTTTATCGCCTTTGCCGCAGTCATTTCTTGCCCCAGCCCCGGGTTTCACTCATGTTTTGGGGGTTGACTGGTTGAAGCGAATTCATAGAGTCCGCCCCTCCGGAGAATCGACTGCGTCCAGCTTGTGTCTGGCAATCCAATGGATCGAAAATGAACAACAACGATGCTGTGACGTATGCTCTCTGACTCACCCTCCTTCCGCCAAGGCAGCGGTACTTTCGTGGATGCGGAAACGGTGCAAACCGGGATCGCAGCCTTCGAAAGCGGGGTCGGAGAAGTCCCATCGGGGAAAAAAAGGCGCACCGGAAAGAGCCGGAAAATCCTCATCGTGCAGGGCGATTGGGAGGCGGGAATGTCCCGTCTGGCGCTTGACCTGACAGATGCGGGTCACGAGGTGGGCAAGGTTTTCTTTTGCGCGCCGGACATCATTTACCGCATCCGCGGCATCCGCACCCACCTTTACCGCAGCCCCTTGGCGGACTTCGATACGTGGCTCCGTGAGCTGGTGGACCGCGAGGGATACGATACTTTTTTCCTCTACAATCATTACCGTCCCTACAATCAGATCGCCTGGAATCTGGCGGAGGAACTCGATCTGGGATGTTATGTGTTCGAATTGGGCCTGATCCGGCCGAACTGCGTGATGGTTTTCAGCCGCCAGAATTTCCCCATCAAGGCCATCAGCCAGGCTTGGAAAGATCTGCTTGAGGGTGGCCCGCCGCCGGAACCGGTGGAGACTCCCGGGGAACTCTGCCAGGTGAGCACTCCTGCCAAGTTGGTGGTATTCTGCGCAAACTTCGTCTTCAGCCGCATCACCTCGCCCCTGTTCCCGCATTTTGTCGATCAGCGGGACATGAATCTTTGGAAGCATTTCAAACATGGAATGATCCACTTGTGGCGCTTCATCGAGCGCGCTCATGACAGCGAGTATGATCGCCTTTTTGCCGGTGAAATGTCGGGCAACTATTATGCCGTGCCGCTTCAGGTGCACAGCGATACGCAGATCCTCAAGTGCTCGAATTTCAAGACCGTCGAGCAGTTCATCAAACAAGTCGTCGCCTCATTCCAGCGCCATGCTCCGCAGGATACGAAGCTGGTTTTCAAAGTCCATCCCATGGATCGCGGCTACAAGGATTACACCGACCTGATCGCCGGTCTCAATCACCGCCTCGGCGGCGACCGCCTGCTTTATGTGGATCGTGTCCACCTTCCCACGCTGCTTGAGCACTCGCGGGGCGTGGTGAACATCAACAGCTCGGTGGGCATTTCCGGATTGGTCCACTTGGTGCCCGTCATCACGCTGGGCCTTGCGGTGTATGATCAACCGGAGCTGACCTATCAGGGTGAGTTGGACGATTTCTGGAAACGGGCAAACAGCCCCAAGCCCGTCCGCGTCAGCCAGTTCATCAACATGCTTCTGCAGCACAATCAGGGACGCGGCACGCTTTCCCAGCGCTGTTTCGACGTGCCGGGACGCTGCCGCATCAAGTGGCCGCCTCCCTTCCAGAACGAGTTCTTCGGCCACCTTGATGGCGATGGGGACTCGGAGGAAGGCTGAAGAGTTGGGTCAAACTAACAGTTTTTCGCCAGCAGCGCGGTGAATCGCGCATGTGCCTGATCCCAAGCTGCGGTTTCCTGGGGCTCGTAGATCCGGAAATCAAAGGATCGGCGGATGAGTTCGCGCCCGGCATGCAGGTCGGCGAGGTGGCCGGTGCCGATCATTTGCAGGATGACGTTGCCGCAGGAAGTCGCTTCCACGGGGCCGGCCACCACTTCGATGCCCAGTGCGTTGGCAGTGGCGCGGCTCAGAGTTTCGTTCTGGATGCCGCCGCCACCTGCATGCAAACGGGTGAAATTCGTGCCGGTCAGCGCGCGGATGTTTTCAAACACGGTGCGGTATTTCAGCGCGAGTGAATCCGTGGCCACACGCAGGATGGCCCCCGGCTCCTGCGGGACGGTTTGGCCGGTTTTTTCGCACCAGGCCTGGATCTTGGCAGGCATGCCGCCGGGGCTGGCAAAAATCGCATCATCGGGATCGATGAACGCGCTGAAGGGCTCGGCAGCATCCGCCATCGACGCCATGGTTGCATAGTCGAGCGGATTTCCATCGAGCTCCCACTGGCGCTTGCACTCCTGGATCAGCCATAGCCCGGAAATGTTTTTCAGGAATCGCACAGTGCCATTCACGCCAAGTTCATTGCAGAAACCATGTCGGAGTGCAGCCTCGGAGGTGATCGCCACTTCGGACTCGATTCCCATGATCGACCATGTGCCCGATGACAGCCAGAGATTGCCTGTGCCCTGCATCGGAATGCCCGCCACGGCCGATGCCGTGTCATGACAAGCCGTGGCGACCACCGGGATGCCGGCTTTGCCAATGAACGACGCGACCGCATCCCTCACCGGCCCGAGAACTGTGCCCGGTGCCACGATTTCGCCAAACACTTTGCGCGGCAAGCCAAGCGCGTCGATCACCTCCCACGCCCAATCACCCGTCCGGGGATCGAGCAATTGCGAGGTCGATGCCACCGTGCGCTCCACCGCCTTGCGACCGGTCAGCCAGTAGGCGAGCAGGTCCGGCACGAACAACAAGGTCTCCGCCTCAAACAGCGACGGACTCTTTTTTTCCGCCTCCGCCAGCAAGTGCAGGGAGCTGTTGTAGAAATTCGTCTTCACGCCGGTGTGGGCGTAGATTTCCGCCTCACTCATCAGGCCATGCATCACCTCGGCCATCCCCTCGAAACGAGGATCCCGATACTGGTGAGGCAGCCCGAGCAATGCTCCATCGGGACCTAACAGACCGTGATCGCAGCCCCAGGTATCGATGCCGATGGAAACGATCCTGTCGCCATGTTTCTCCACCGCGCGGCGCAGCCCCTCGAGGATCTCGCGGTAAAGCCCGATTACATTCCAAAACGATCCGCCGGGAAGATCCGTGCCGGGATTGTCGAAGCGATGAACTTCCTCGAGTTCGATTTTCGTGAAGTCCGTGGTGGCGGCAATCACCCGGCCGCTGCCCGCGCCGAGGTCCACAGCAATGAAGGTTTTCGAACTCATGGTTGCTTGAACGGTTGAAAATGGGGTTCTGAAAAATTCCGGCGGACGGAAAACCGATTTCCGCCCTGCGCATCATTTTGAAAGCCCCCCACCATTGCAACCCCGAATCCACGTGGATCATCCGGTGATCACTTCTTCCCGGGCTCGACGGGGATCAGCTCTTCTGCGGTGAGTTGTGGTTTTCCGGCTTCCGGGCGGAGGGCGGTGACATCGGCGGGTTTGACGGCAGGGGCGGAGTTGCCGAAGGCGGTGCGGATGTAGGTGAGGACGGCGGCGATTTGTTCGTCCGTCTGATAGGCCATGGGCGCCATGCCGGCGGGGAAGTTGTATTCCACGCCCTTGACCTTGATGGGGCCTTTGAGGCCGCGGAGCTGGATGCGGATGAGGTTTTCCGCCGGGCCGGTGACCCACTCGGAACCGGCGATCGGCGGGCCGGCGGGAGTGCCCTCGCCATTCTGGCCGTGGCAGGCGGCGCAGACGATGAATTGCTGCTGGCCGAGCTTGAGGAAGGCGGGATCGATGGCGGCTGCCGCGGCGGATTTGGCGGGAATTTCCAGCGTATTGGGATCGAGCAGCTCGGGTTTGGCGGGAGCTTTCGGTTTTTCGCCGCCTTTGTTCAGGCTGGCGAGCCAGGCGATCACGTCGCGGAGTTCCTTCGGGCTGAGGACCTCGCCCATGGCGGGCATCGGGGAAACCGGCGGGGTGACGGAGGCGATGTCCGAGCGCTTCACGCGGACGATTTTTCCGGCGGCGTCCAGATCGATGTGGTCGGGAGTTTCGGCGAGCAGGTTGCCATTGAGGCTGGCGCCGTTTTTGAAATCGATGAGCACGGCCCCGAAGCCTTGGGCGATCACGGCGCTGGGTAGGACCATGGATTCGAGGAAAAAGCGGCGGTCTTTGAAGCGGCTGGCGATGCCGAGCAGGTTGGGCGCGGTTTCACCGCCGGCGGCGTGGCCTTCCTCGGCGCGGTGGCAGCGCATGCATTCGCTGGCCGGGTGGGAGGTGAAAATGGCGGCTCCGCTTTCGGCATTTCCTCCTTCGAGGGCAGGGTTCCACTTGGCGAGGGGATCGGCGTTTTTCGCGAGGGCGCTTTCCAAGGATGCGACGGCGGCGACGACGGACGGGCTGCGGCGCGCTTTGGCGGCGTCGATCAACTCGATGGCGTGGGCGGAGATGCCGTTGCTGTTGCGGAGGTTGTCCAAATTGGAAACGAAAATGGCATCGACGCGCTCGCCGGGCAGGCTGGCGAGGATGTTCCATGCGCTTTGAATCACGGGAACGCGGCCCGATTGAATCGCGGTTTCCAGCGGGGCGACGGCAGCCACCGGCGAGAGTTTTGCCAAGTGGGAAAGCGCGGCCAAGGCGACCTCTTCGGAGGCATCGCTGGCGAGGCTGGCGAGCAGGGTGTCCAGGCCTTGCGGTTTGCGTTCGACAAGCAGGTTGAGTGCATTGGCGCGGGCGGTGGCGGGGAGTTTGGAGTTTTTGACCAGCGAGGTAAGCGTCGTTTCATCAAGCCCGGCGATATCGACGTGGTATTGGCCGATGAGGGCGAGGGCGGAGGTGAGCACGAAACCATCCTGCTTGAGCAAACCAGGCAGCGCGCTGGCAAGGGCGGGGCGGATGGTTTCGGCAGAGCGCTTGGGCAGCGGGCGGAAATGGCCGGTGAGTTGATCGGCGGGTGGTGGCTCGGTCCAAAGGGAAATCAGGCGCAGTGCCTCCTTGCGTTCTTTCTGAGGCTGCGTGCTGTCTGCGGCGAACTGGAGAACACGCGCTGCGTCTTTCGGAGTGCCGAGGCGGAATGAGTTATGGATCAAGC
>JALOTR010000188.1 GCA_025457805.1 Akkermansiaceae bacterium
CTGGCACCAGGGATTCAATGATCTCATCTCGACGAGCGCTTCCGCCGAATACGAGGCGAACATGGAGAAATTCATCAAGGATATGCGGCTGGCGGTAGGCGTCCCGAATCTGCCCTTCGTGATCGCCACCACCGGCCAGAGTGATCCGGTAACGTACAGTCAGGTGGAGTTGGCTCAGTTGAAAATGGAAGACTTCACCAAGTATCCCGCGTTCAAAGGCAATGTCGCGGTTGTCGATGCCAAGGCTTTCTGGATTCCGGTATCAGCCTCACCTGCAGACGAAGGCTACCATTGGAACCGGAATGCCAAATCATATTACAGGATCGGGAATGCTCTGGCTCAGGAAACATTGGCGTTGATCCAAGCTGCCGGACCTGCAACTGCTCATCGAGCTTTGCCTGGAAGTTATGCTTTTCCTCCTGATGCCGACATGACCCCGACCGGCGATCCGGATGGAGATGGCATGAACAATCAGGAGGAATTTGCCTTCGGTCTCGATCCCAACAACGGAGCCTCGGCCAATCCCATCACCCAGCAGCTTGATAAGAACACTGGGACTTTCAAATACACCCGGACCAAGGATTCCGGCCTTGTTTACAAGATCTATTGGAGCACGGATCTTTCAACTTGGACATTGGATGCAGCAGCCACCCAGTCGCCCGCTGCCGCAGTCGGCGGCGTTGAAACAGTGACCGTCACGCTGGCTGCAGCCGCTCCACCTGACGGCAAACGATTCGTCCGCGTGGAAGCCACACCGGCCCCTTAGCAGCAGATGGATTTCATTTTTACCCAGGATCGGGTCATCACCGCTTTCGTCACCAAGACTGCAAACAACACAGTGCCCATGACTCTCCTGTCGATCAGATCGAATCCGAAACAAAGACCCATCTTCGCGCTGGCCCTGTCCATGATGGTTTTCGCGCAGATGGCTGGACGGGCACCTGCCGAGCCGCTGGACTCAGGAACAGAGAAGTCCGCTCAGCCAACCTCAAACGCCTCTCAGCCCCCCATCCCGGCGATCAAACTCCCCGGTCTAACCATCAACGCCAAAGAACGCTGCGTCGATATCGAGGCTACGGTTTGCCTGGACAAGGGCGCCCTTGAACTGATCGCCTGCACCGTTAAAGGCAAGGTGCATGAGTCGATTGTTTCTATCGAGGCACGGCCCGCGCACATCCACACCGCGCTGCTGCTGCTCGGGGCGAAAAACGGAAACCCTTCGATGCGTCGGCCGCTCAACGAGGAGCAAACCCGCTGGGTTGATGTTCCTGCCAAGGGTGACTTGATCGACGTCTTCCTTGAATCCAAGGACGCCACAGGCAAGCTGGTCGAACGTCCGATCGGCGACTTTATCGCTCGAAACGAGGGCGCTGGTCGCGAAAGCGGCTTGGGCACTCCGGAAGCGGAGGAAACCGCCCGCTTTCCCACCACCTTCATTTTTGCCGGATCTCAGACGAGTGACAATGCGGAAGCGCCCAAGGCTTACCTGGCGGACATCAGCGGCCACGTGATTTCGATTTCCAGCTTTGGTGACGAGCTGCTGTGCCTGCCAGAGTTCCACAGCCAAGACAACGGGGCTCTCACCTGGCGGATCGATCCCACCCACTTGCCCAAGCGGGATACCAAGGTCACGCTGCGACTCCGCCCGAAAAAATGAAAATGACGAGGAATCTGAGGTCGTGTGATCAAATACTACCTCAGATTGTTTGTATAGACCCGTAGCCGCCACCGAGGGAAAGGGCATGGATGGCGGCGTGCGATCCAAGCAATCCGATTTCCTGATTGTCATTTTCTCACCCGGCCATCGGTTTGGATGTGATCCCGACTTCCCAGACTCAAACCCATTTTCGGCTATTCTCGGCCCTGAAAGGCGCTGGAACCCTCGATTTTGCGAGGGGCAGTCCCTTGCGCGATGCACATGACGGCCTCGCTGGCACATCCGGTCATCATTGGTTGTGACTGCCCGTTGGTCGTCCGAGTTTCGGAGTTCCGGCAAAGGCCGGATTGAAGATCCTCCGGTAATCTCCGGGGGTCATGCCTGTGACACGGGTAAACACCAGCACCAGCCTGGCGTCGTTGCGGAAGCCCGATTTCACGGCAATCTGATGCTGCTTCTCGGGCGTTTCCGCCAAGAGGCGCTTCGCGTGCTCGACCCGCAGCCGGGTGATTTCATCTGCCACGCTCCTGCCGATGTGGCGGATAAACGCGTCGTGCAGCCTTCGGCGGGACATTGGCACGCTCGCGATGATTCCTTCGGCAGTCATCGGATCGCGGTAATGCTCGCGGATCGCCTTGAGGGCCTGCGCTACCTGCGGATGCTCCACAGCGACCACGTCCGTGCTGCGCCGGGTCACCATGCCGAGCGGTTGCACGGTGATCGCGGCAACCGGGGTGGACGCACCGGTCATCAACCGCTCCAACAAAAGGCAGGCCTGCTGGCCGATGCCGCATGCGTTGTCGTTCACGCTGGATAGAGGAACCTGGGCGAACGGACACCGGAGTTCGTCATTTCCCACCCCCAGAACTGCGACTTCTTCGGGGATCGCCAGTCCCGCATCCGCAGCGGCTCCGATCACCTCGATCGCGTAGTCATCGATCTCCGCGAGGATGGCCACCGGTTTCGGCAGGCTTTTGAGTTTGCGCCCGAGCCAGCGTGATCTCGCCAAACTGGAGCTCCCCAACCGCTCGCTGCAATTGATGACGATCGGCTCGTGTCCGGAGCTTGCGAGTTCACGCCGGAAAGCCTCCAGACGCCCCAAGTCACCGGGCTGATCGCTGCGAAGATAATAGGCGAAATGCCGGAATCCCCGGTTGCGGAAATGATTCGCCGCCAGCCGGGCCACCGCCGCCTGATCCGCAGAAACGCTCGGCGCTACTTCCGGCAAGCTGTAGCCAATGTTAACAAACGGGATCTTCCCGGCGATCGCCAGGCGGTCCACCTCCGGATGAACACCCAGCACACCGATTATACCATCCCCTCTCCAGCCTTCCGGCACCTCGCCGGTCCGCTCGTAGCTGCTATCCAGAATCCATCCCGCATCCCTTGCAAAACGCGCGATTCCGCGAAAAACATCCGTCGCATACCAGGCGAGAAGCACCAGTACCCTCCTCCGGCTGGGTTGGAGATTTACGGAGTTAGGGGAATCGGCTTTCGGCATGATCACTGGGACGGTAGTCACCCCCCTCGAATTTTGCAACGTCTCAAAATCAATAAACTCTGACACCTGAAAGTGGTTTCCCCGCCATCTCCGCCCGACCAACATCCAGATCAACAAGCCCATGCCGAATATCAATCTCAGCACAACGGACCTCGTGGTCATGGCCGTTTACCTCATCGTTATCGTCGCATGGGGAATCCGCCATTCGTCCCGCAGCAATGCCGAAGGGTATTTCCTCGGAGGTCGCGGCATGACCTGGCCGATCATCGGCCTCTCGATGATGGCGATGTGCGTTTCCAGTTCCTCGCTTGTCGGATGGTCTGCGGACGCCTACGGCACCGGCATCGCGGTGTTCAACTTCGGCATCGCCGGTGCGATCATCCCCATCCTCTTCTTCATTGTTTTTTTCCTGCCGTTCTATTTGCGGAACAAAATCTTCACCCTGCCGGAATTCCTTGAAGGACGTTTCGATTCCCGCAGCCGCCGCTATCTGTCGATCATCACGGTGATCGGCTATACCTTCGCCGATGCCGCGGTGACGCTCTATGCCGGTGGCCTAATGGTGCAGTTGCTCTTTCCGAATGTGAGTCTGGAAACCGTTATCTGGGGCATCGCGATCCTCGCCGCCTCCTACACTCTCATTGGAGGGTTGTCCGCGGTAATGTGGGTGGACCTGATCCAATCGGTGGTGCTCATCGTTGGCTCGATCGTGCTTACGGTCATTGCTTTCGACAAGGCCGGCGGATGGGACGTTGTGATGAACGCGGCACCCGCAGGTCATCTCAGCCTGATCCGCCCGGCGAACGATCCATCCGTGCCATGGCCCACGCTCTTCATCAGCCTGCCCCTGATGGGTTTCTACTTCTGGGGGCTCAGCCAGGCGATGGTCCAGCGCACACTGAGCGCCAGAAACATCGATCACGGCCGCTGGGGAAACCTCTTCGCCGCAGCGCTGAACTTCACGGTCTTCTTTGTCATGGTCCTGCCGGGGATTGCCGGGCGCGTGCTTTTCCCGGATCTCGACACACCTAACAAAATCTATCCAACCATGGTGTTCAACCTGCTCCCGCAGGGCATTACCGGCATCGTGGTCATCGGTTTCATCGCCGCGATGGTCTCCACCCTGAGTTCGATCCTGAACTCGGCCCAGACCCTCGTCACCATGGACATCGTCGCGCCGCTGCGTCCGGGCATGAACGGCCGCTCCCTCGTCCGTGCGGGAAACCTCGCGGGAATCGTGATTGTCATCATCGCCGCATTGTGGGCACCCAAGATCGGGCAGTTCGGCTCCGTGGTGAAGTATTTCCAGCAACTGCTCACCTTCATGGCACCACCGGTGGTGGCGGTCTTTCTGGCCGGATTGTTCTGGAAACGCGCCAGCGCCAGCGCAGCGTTCACGGCCCTGCTTTCCGGCCTGGGGATCGCGGTGTTCCTGCTTTTTTTCCTCGACCGGACCCCGCTTGCCGATTGGCACTACCTCTATGTGGCCCCCCTGTTGTTCGCGGTTTCACTTGTGATCCTCGTCGCGACCAGCCTCGTCACCCGGGGGCCCTCGCAGGAGGTCATCGATCGCTTTGTTTGGAGCCCGGCCCTGTTCCGTGCGGAAACCCTAACGCTTCAGGGTGTCCGATGGTTCTGCAACTACCGCATCCTGACTCTCATCCTGCTCTTTGTCACCGCAGTCTTTGTATATATCTGGCGTTGACCAATTTCGAATACCTCATCCCATGAAACTGCACAAGCATTCCGACAATCCAATCCTGAGCCCGCATCCGGACCATCCTTGGGAAAACCTCGTGGTTTGCAATCCGGGCGTGATCCACGACAATGGACTCTTCCACATGCTCTACCGTGCTGCGGGAAACGATGCGGATCACGTGATCCATTTCGGTCTCGCCACTAGCACCGACGGCATCCACTTCGAGCGCCAGAGCCTCCTCCCCATCCTCTCACCCAGCGCGGACGGGCCGGATGCCGGATGCATCGAGGACCCGCGGATCGTCAAACTCGACGGCCATTTCTACATCACCTACGCCTATCGCGCCCACAAGCCCAGGCAGTACTGGCTGCAGGAAAACAACGCCTCCTACAGCCCGGACGATCCGTCACTGCCGCCGCTTTTCGGCTACAACATGACCGCTTCCGGCCTGCTTCTGTCAGACGACCTCCGCACCTTCCGCCGCCTCGGTCGCATCACGCGTCCGGATGTGGATGACCGCGACGTGATCCTGTTTCCCGAAAAAATCGGCGGAAAGTACGCCATGCTCCACCGCCCGATGCAGTGGGTGGGGCCGGATTACGGCGCGAAACACCCCGCGATCTGGATCAGCTTTTCGGACGAACTCCTGTCGTGGCCGGAAAGCTCCCTGCTTGCCAAAGGGCAGGAGGATTGGGAATGCAAGATCGGAGGATCCACGCCGCCCCTGAAGACCCCTCACGGCTGGTTCGTGATCTATCATGCGGTGGATTCCAAAGGAGTCTATCGGGTCGGTGTCATGATGCCCGACCTCGATGACCCGAGCAAGGTCATCGCCCGCACGCCTGAGCCGATCATGGAACCGGAGGAGGACTTCGAGTGGAACGGCCTCTATCCGCACGGCGTCGTCTTCCCGACCGCCAACGTGGTGGTGGATGACGTTCTTTATGTCTATTACGGCTGTGCCGACCAGACCATCGGAGTGGCAACTGCTCATTTTCCATCGCTGGTAGAATTCGTCATGCAATTTACCTCAGCTTCCAAGACACCCGCTTTGGTCTGATACGACCTGCGAACCGTCATGCCGCGCGGATGGACGGACGCATTCGATAGATTCCGCGATTCATACCCTTAGTCATATCATGGACCCCATTCACCGTAGGACATTCATCAAACAAGCCGGCGCGGCTGCGGCCCTGGTGGCACTATCTCCATCCAAGTCATACGGAGCGGCGCTGCCTGCGCTGACTTCGCCCGAGGAAATCAAAAAACGGGTCAACTCAGCCCGTCCGCTGCTTGCCGGCAAGATTCCTGCAGATCTCAAGGACCGGCTCGGAGCCACCCACTACGAC
>JALOTR010000189.1 GCA_025457805.1 Akkermansiaceae bacterium
AAACGTCCGAAATCAACCTCGAACTCGAATAGCGCAATTCCGATTTGCCGCGCGTTGTTTACGGTCTCCCTCCGGTCATAACGATGGGCTCGTTCGTAAGTTCGGCGCTGCAAAACGACTGCCACCAACAAAAAGGCAACGACTGCCAGCAAAAGCCACATCCCGAACGACCATCCGCGCTTTCTTTCCTCGTCCATGATTTTCTTTTATCAATCTCCGGGGTGCTGACAATTCAATTGAAGCCTTCTGCCCGAATCGGCCGGGGGTGCCGGGACTGAAGTCCGGCACTACGTTTGCTCCCCCAAATCGGCATTGCGCCCGGGGGCGGCTTGCTTCATGAACACGCGCGATGACGGGACGGGAAATCAAAGACACGCTGGATCGCGCTGGGGTTCTGCCGAGCAAGCAGATGGGGCAGAATTTCCTCATCGATCCCAACATGGCCCGTTGGATCGTTTCCCAGCTCGATGTCCGCGCCGACGATGCGGTGGTGGAAGTGGGTCCGGGGACAGGATCGCTGAGCGAGCACTTGGTCGGCCAGGTGAGGAAACTCATCCTCATCGAGTTCGATGCCCGGCTCGCCGCCGCCCTCACGGAACGCTTCAAGGACGAGCCCACAGTGGAAGTCCATCATGCCGATGGCGCGAAGTTCGATGGCCGGAAGCTTTTCAAACACCGTCCGCTGAAGTTTCTCGGCAATCTCCCCTACTCTTGCGGCGGTGCCATTTTGAAAAACCTGCTAAGCCGTCCGCATCCCTTCACGAGGGCGGTGGTGATGTTGCAAAAGGAAGTCATCGACCGCCTCGCCGCCACTCCCGGGACCAAGGATTACGGGATCCTGTCGCTGCGGACCCAGGTCGATTGGATCGTCGAACCGCAACGCACCGTGCCGCCCGAGGCATTTTATCCTCGCCCACGCATCGACTCGGCGGTGGCCATTCTCACGCCGCGGACTTCCGGGCTGCCGGCCTTTGATCATCGATTGTTCGACGAGCTCATCCGCCGTGGCTTCGCGCAGCGCCGCAAGCAACTCAAGAAACAACTGCCGGATGGCACCGATTGGGAGGCCATCTGCGCTGCGATGAACATCCCTGCAACGACGCGTGGCGAGGAACTCACACTGGCGCAATGGGTCGATCTCACCCGCGCCTGCGATCCGCACCCACTCAAGGACCTGCCGCAGAAATCCGGCGAAATTTTCGATGTGGTGGATGAAAACGATCAAGTCATCGGCCAGAAAACCCGTGGCGAGGTGCACGCACAGAAACTCCTTCACCGAGCGATCCATGTGTTCGTTTTCAACAAACGCGGCGACCTGCTTTTGCAACAACGCTCGATGTTCAAGGACGCCCATCCAGGAGTTTGGGATTCCAGTGTTTCCGGTCATCTCGATGCCGGTGAAGACTACGCGACCGCCACGGTGCGCGAACTCGATGAGGAAATGGGCATCCATGTGGACGAAGTCCCGGAGGAAATCGCACGCATCGGCCCTTGCGAGGAAACCGGTTGGGAACACGTCCGCCTCTATCGCACGAAACACAGCGGCGCGATCCGTTACCCGGCAGCCGAAGTGGAAACTGCCGCTTGGTTTCCGATCGCTGAGCTTGAATCATGGATCACCGCCCGGCCGGATGACTTTGCTTCCGGATTCATCAAGTGCTGGGAAGCCGCCACTCCTTTTCTAAAACCCTGAACCTTCGTTGATATGAAATTCGTTCTGTTAGGTATCATTGCTGTTTTTCTAACGGCTTGTAACAAAAAGCCCGAAACTCTCTCCTACAAGATCATTTCCACCCGTCCGCACGATCCGGAATCCTACACTCAGGGATTGGAATTTCTCGGCAATCGCCTCTTCGAAAGCAGCGGCGGTTATGGCAACTCGAACGTGCGCGAGGCGGATCCCCTCACCGGCAAAGTGATCCGCAAGCGGCCGATGGCGAAAAACATTTTTGCGGAAGGCATCACCATCCTCAACAACGAGATGTTCGTGCTTTCTTGGAAGGAAAACATCGTGAACGTGCTCGAACCGGATACGTTCAAGTTCATCCGATCCCATAACTACAAAGGCGAAGGCTGGGGCCTCACGAACGATGGAAAACAACTCATCATGAGCAATGGCAGCAGCAGCATCCAGTTCATCGATCCCAAGGATTTCTCGATCAAGCGCAGCATCGAAGTCACCCGCTCCGGCAATCCCGTCATGCAAATCAACGAGCTCGAACTCATCGATGGCCAGATCTTCGCCAACATCTATCAGACCGGCGAAGTCATCCGCATTTCTCCCGAGAGTGGCAAGGTCAGCGGCACCCTCGATCTCTCCGCCCTCAGGACCCAACTCCCCCGCCCCAACAAAGCGGATGTCCTCAACGGCATCGCCCGCGACCCCGCCACCGGCAATCTTCTCGTGACCGGCAAGTTGTGGCCGACGATGTTTGAGATCAAAATTTCCGGGAAGTAAGGCAGGGATGGACCTCCGGGCCGTCCGCGCGAAAGAGATGAGAATGTAGGGACGATGCGGGGTCGGAACGACGAACATCGGCTTTCTCAATCGCTCCACTTTCGCCTGACCGCCCGGAGGATCGGTCCCTACCTTGCTTTCTCATTCGCTCCCCTTTCACAGGACCGCTCGGAGAGACGGTCCCTACCTTGCTTTTACCCCTATTTTCAACGGCTCCTCAACAATCCCCGACTCGCCCACATGTAATTCCAGCCGGAGAGGAGCGTCAGCCCGAGGGCGAGCCAGAGGGAAACCGGGATGAGCCAGCCGTCGGGCTTGGAAAGATTGCGGATCAGATCGACGAACGGATTTCCCGCAGGGAGCGGTCCGAAGCAGAACCAGACCAGGCAGGTGATGCAGAAGGTCAATTGCAGGCCGGTTTTCCATTTCCCGAGATTGTCCGCCGCCAGCACTTGACCCGCCTCCATCGCGATCTGGCGCAGGCCGGTGACCAGGAATTCCCGCGCCAGAATCATCACGGTGACCCAAACCGGGCAGAAACCCTCGGCGCTCAGGTAAACGAATGCCGCGCCGACCAGAATCTTGTCGGCCAGCGGATCGAGCAGTTTTCCCATCGGGGTCACGAGGCCCAATTTCCGCGCCAACCAGCCGTCCACGAAGTCGGAAATCGCCGCAATCACAAAGGAAATCAGCGCGATCCAGTGGCCGAGGGCCGTTTCGAATGCCGTCCCGGCGACGAAGACTGCAGTCAGGACCAGCCGCGAGAGGGTGATGGCATTCGGAAGGTTCACGACCGGAATGTGGGAAATTGATGGGCGGATGGCAACAAGGGGTTGCAGCAAAGGCGCAAGTCCCCTACATCCTCCCCGCCTCCCAGAAGGCATTTTCTTATGAGCAATAGCGACTTCGGACTCATCGGTCTGGCCGTCATGGGCCAGAATCTCGTTCTCAATGTGGAATCCCGCGGCTTTCAGGTCTCGGTGTACAACCGCACCACCTCGGTCACCGACGAATTCGTCGCCGCCCATCCGGACAAAAAACTCGTCGGCTCCAAGTCGCTTGAGGAGTTCGTGCAATCCCTCGCCTCCCCGCGCAAGGTGATGATCATGGTCAAGGCTGGCGGTCCGGTGGATGCCGTGATCGAGTCGCTCATCCCGCTACTCGACAAGGGCGACATCATCATCGATGGCGGAAATTCGCTCTACACCGATACCGAGCGCCGCGACAAGTGGCTCGGCGATCTCGGATTCCGCTTCATCGGAGCCGGCGTTTCCGGCGGTGAGGAAGGTGCCCGCAAAGGACCTGCCATCATGCCCGGCGGCCCTGCCTCCACCTGGGATGTGATGAAGCCCATTTTCGAATCCATCGCCGCCAAAGTTGATGGCGAGCCCTGCGTCGTCCACATCGGCCCAGGCGGTGCCGGCCACTATGTGAAGATGATCCACAACGGCATCGAATACGGTGACATGCAGCTCATCTGCGAAGCCTATAACATCTTCAAGGCCGCCGGATTCACTTCCGCCGAACTGGGCACTGTGTTCACCGATTGGAACAACGGCGATCTCGAGAGTTATCTCATTCAAATCACCGCCGAGATCTTCAAACAGGTCGATCCCGAAACAGGCGGACCGCTCGTCGAAATGATCCTCGATACCGCAGGCCAAAAGGGCACCGGCAAGTGGACCATCATGAATGCCGTGGAAAACGCGGTCGTCATTTCCACCATCAACGCCGCCGTGGAAGCCCGCATCCTTTCCTCGATGAAGGACAAGCGCGTCGCTGCCAGCAAAGAGCTGCATGGACCGAAAGCAGAGATTTCCGCCGACAAGGCCGCGCTCGTTAAGAAGGTGCACGACGCCCTCTTCGCCTCGAAAATCATCTCCTACGCCCAAGGCCTCGACCTCATCACAGCGATGAGCGCCGAGAAAGGCTGGAACCTCGATCTCTCGAAGATCGCCGCCATCTGGCGCGGAGGTTGCATCATTCGTGCACGTTTCCTCAACGACATCACCGACGCCTACCGCGCCGAGCCCGGCCTCAGCAATCTGATGCTCGCTCCATTCTTCAAGAACCTGCTCAACGAGTTCCAACAAAACTGGCGCGAAGTCATCTCCATGGCCACCCTCGCCGGCATTCCGGTTCCTGCATTCAGCGCATCGCTCGGCTACTACGACAGTTATCGCAGCGCGGTGCTTCCGGCCAATCTGCTACAAGCCCAACGCGACTTCTTCGGAGCCCACACCTACGAGCGCACCGACAAGCCTCGCGGTGAAATGTTCCACACCGATTGGCCGGAAGTCATCGGTTGAGCCCTTGGACCGCGGAATTCATTCCGCCAAACACTTATCTAACAGAAACGGCCGGGAACGATCCCGGCCGTTTTTGTTTTGCACGCCATCCGAACCCGCAAATTCCCAAGCCCCAACGCAAATGCTTGATGAAGCCCGGGCAGTAAGCTTGAATTCCGTTTGCCATGAACATCCATCGCATTGTGGGTTTCGTTGTCTTGGGAATCGCCATGACCGGCGCGCTGCGGGCAGATCCGCCGAAGTTGGGTTTTTCCATGCGGGAGTTCCTCTCCGCCCAAGACCCGGTTTGGGAACAATTGCCCCGCCAATGGAACGAAGGTGCATTCGTTGGAAACGGGCAGCTCGGCATGATGGTCTATGCCACCCTCGATCACAACCGGGTGGACTTCCATCTGGGTCGGCAGGATGTCACGGACCATCGCAAGGCACCGGACCGCAAGACCTCCATGGGCGTCGATGGCGCGACGGTCATGTGGGATTTCCCCCGTCTGGATATCGGCCGCATGGCGCTCCATCCGGCAGGGAAAATCATCGATGGAAACATGCGCATCGATCTCTGGAATGCGGAAATCACCGGCAGCATCATCACCGATCTCGGAAAACTGGATTTCCGCGCCTTCGCTCCCCGGGATCGGATGGTTCAGGTCATCCAGATCCAATCCACCGAAACCCGTCCGGACGGCAAGCCTGCACGCTGGAAATGGAAGTTTCTCCCAGGAAATCCGGCATCTCCGCGGGCGCAGGTTTTTCCAAAGCAGGCACAGGAAATCGGCTACGTCACCAATCCCAACCCGGTCATGACCGAGCAGGACGGAATGGCAGTTTGCATCCAGTCGCTCAAAGCAGGCGGTGACTATGCCACGGCTTGGTTGGAGCGGGCGCAGGAGGGAGTTCATTCCGGAACCCTGTTGGTTTCCACAGCCAATGAAGTTCCAGCGAGTGAAAAATCCGCGAAGGTCGCCATTCAGGATGTACGCGATGCCTCACTCATCCCCATGGGCAGGCATATCGAGGAACACCGCCGCTGGTGGCATGCCTTCTATCCGAAATCCTTCATCACCATCCCGGATGCCAGAATGCAGTCGTTCTACTGGATCCAACTCTACAAACTCGCATCCGCCTCGCGTGAGGGAGGACCGGCGGTGGATTTGTTCGGTCCCTGGTTCCGCGTGAGCCAATGGCCTGGCATTTGGTGGAACCTCAATATCCAACTCACCTATTGGCCGGTTTACGCAAGCAACCATCTTGAACTGGGAACCAACTATCTCGATGTGGTGGATGCCCAGAACCAGCTGGCGGGGGTCAAGACCCAGCGCGCGGCGGCGGCTTATCAATATGTGGTGTCGCTGGCCCGTCTGCTGGCGCTCTCCGGCCAGATGAACAGTTTCAATCAATATCAGCACGGTCAGGTGATCGAGGTGAAC
>JALOTR010000190.1 GCA_025457805.1 Akkermansiaceae bacterium
CGTGAAGCCCACGGATCGCGTGGGAGTCATCGGCATCGGCGGGCTCGGCCACCTTGCTATCCAGTTTCTCAACAAGTGGGGCTGCGAAGTCGCGGCCTTCACATCGAGCGAATCAAAGGCAGACGAAGCGCGCAAACTCGGCGCACACCATGTGGTGGGCACACGCGACAAGGCGGCTCTAACAAAAATCGCCGGCTCACTGGATTTCATCCTCGTCACGGCCAACGTGCCGCTGGATTGGGACGCCTACATCGCAGCGCTCGCACCGGATGGCAGGCTGCACTTCGTGGGCGCGGTGTTGGAGCCGGTGCCGGTGGCCGCGTTCTCGTTGATTGGTGGCAGGAAATCGATTTCCGGCTCGCCGCTCGGATCACCTGCGACGGTGGCGACGATGTTGGATTTCTGCGCGCGTCACAGCATCGCTCCGGTCACCGAAACATTCGCCATGCAGGATGTGAATGCCGCGCTTGATCATTTGCGCGCAGGCAAGGCGAGGCACCGGGTGGTGCTGAAAAATGACTGAGCTTAGATCTGTTAGAATGCCATCCGCACTCCGGCGAGCCAGGTCCAGCCGTTGAAGTCCCCTCCCCCCGGGCCTCCATCGAGGTAGCTGTATTTCACTCCGGACATGAGTTTCAGATTGTGGCCGTGGATGTAATAATTCAGCCCGGCGTATCCAGCGAAGTAGGCGTCTCCACTCTTGTCGCCCGCCCCGGGTGAGAGGCCTTCGTAACGGATGGGCAGGATCACGCCGTTGTCATCCGCGCTGCCGGCGATCTCGAAGGTGGAAACGAGTTGGAGTTTCTCGCTGAACGAATAGGTCGGCATCAGGGAAAGCCCGCAAACATCGGCGCGACCCTTGACGCCATCGCCCCATAGGAACTCAGCAGTGATTCCGAATGGGCCTTCGGTGATCTGGTTGGAGATGGAAATGCAGGTTTCATACAAAGGTGCCGCTTGCCCCCCGGGGTTGGCGACGAAGCCGGGATCGGTATCGCGAAGGAATTGAAACTTCCACTCGGCGAGATCCCACGGCGTCATGGCCGTGTAGTTGTAGCCGATCTTCGCAAGGATCATCGTCCCTCCTTCGAACTGCGTCCACTCGTCCCGCCGGTCGTTGCTGTAGAGGCCGAGATGATAGAGCCAGCCGCCCGCGATGCCCTTGCCGTTGGCCCATGCGCCGGTGAGTTCGCCGCCGTAGAACATGTTGCCCAAGGCCGATCGCTCGAAGGGCAGGAAATCCCGCGAAGAGTATTCTTGCTCGCGATCGAACTTCAGCTCGGTTTTCCCCGCTGAGAGGCTGAATGCATCGTTGTGGGTGTAGGTGAAATAGGTCTCCGGCGTCCGTTTGTAAAATCGCGGGGAGAAATCCGGGTTGATCTCCGTGAGATTGAGAAAGGTGACTTTCTCAAAAATCCTAGCCTTGAGGCCGAGGCGGAATCGGCGGACCTCGATGTCTCCCCATGTGCCGGAATCCGGGAAATCCTGCGAGCCATACGAACCGGACGCGTCGGAGCCATACGCATACTGCGTTTGGAGTTGGCCGACGATGGCGATTTCCTGGAGCCATGGATTTTCGCTGTTTTTGTAGAGCGTGGGAATCGAGAGCCCGCGTTCCCAAGCGGAGCCGCTGGCGAATTTCCCCAGCAACAAGCCGGAGGCCGCAGGGACGGGCGACTCTGCAAAACCCGTTCCGGAAAAAACCGCAGCCAGGCCGATCATCGCGGCGGTGCTTCGGTAGGCGTTCATGTCGATGCCCCTTGCATCCACCCGCAGCCCTTGCGGTTCAAGCGCCTAGCAAGGGGTGCAAAGCATGTGGTCCGATAAGGTCAGTTTGGAAGGTGAAACTTGGAACTTGGATTTGGCGGGGACTTCCCTAGCGTCCGCGCATGGCGGGTTTCGGCTTGGATTTGATCATCATCGGCGTCTATTTCGCCGTCATCATTGGCATCGGTCTCTACGCCGCGCGCGGCCAGAAGACGATGGAAACCTACGCGCTGGGCGATCGCACGATGCCATGGTGGGCGGTGCTGGCATCGATCCTCGCGTCGGAAATTTCCGCAGGCACCTTCCTCGGCACACCCGGGGAGGGCTTCGCCAAGCGCAATTTCCTCTACGCCCAACTCGTGATCGGCACGATCCTGGCGCGCTTGCTCGTGGCGGCCATTTTCATCAAGCCATTCTATAAATACAACGTCACGAGCATCTACGAATTCCTGGAAATCCGCTTCGGTCTGCTCACGCGGCGCATCGCTTCGCTGGTCTTCCTGCTCACCCGCTCGCTCGCCTCCGGTTCGCGCATTTTCATCGCTGCGATCCTGCTCGTGCTCGCATGGGAAGTCGCCCATCCGGAATTCCTCGCGATGTCGAAAGAGGAACGTTTCACCCAGGAACTCATCATCTACGCCGGAGCTGTCATCATCATCACCGGACTCACCGCCCTCTACACCACGTTCGGAGGCATCAAGGCCGTGGTGTGGACGGACCTCATCCAGATCACGCTGATGTTCGGTGCGGCGTTCTATGTGTTTTTCTGGCTGCTTGGAAAAACCGGCGGCTGGGAAGCTTTGGGATCCTCCATCAAGGCTCCCATCGCCATCGATACCGGCATCCGCCCGGGACTGGACTTTGGCGAGCAGGTGAAATTCATTCTCCAACAGGAATATACCATCTGGGCGGCATTGCTCGGGTCCATTTTTACCACGCTTGCCACTCACGGCACCGATCAGGACATGGTCCAACGCATGCTCACCTCCAAGGATGCCAAACGCGGCCAGCGCGCGGTCATCGTCTCCGGCCTGGTGGACCTGCCAGTGGTGGTCGGCTTCCTTGCGATCGGCATTCTGGTTTGGAAATACTATGAACTCTATCCCGGCAACAAACCCGAGGGCGACCCCGGCATTTTTGCCTGGTTCATGGTGCACGATCTCGCCCCCGGCGTGCGTGGCTTGATCGCGGCCGGCCTGTTCGCCACCGCCATGGGCTCGCTCTCCACGGCTCTCAACGCACTCGCCACGACCTTCACAAAAGATTGGTATCTCGGCGTCTTCCGCCCGGACGCCACCTCGCTCCAACAAATGCGCGCGGCCCGCGCCTCGACCGTGGGATTTGCCATCTTCCTCGCCATCATCGGCATCGGAACCGCCTGGGTGAAATTGAAGAATCCCGAACTCCGCATCATTCCCATCGTGCTGGGATCCTTCGGTTACACCTATGGCTCGTTGCTCGGCGTCTTCCTCATCGGCATGCTCACCAAGACGCGTGGAAATTGCCGGGGAAATGTCATCGGGATGATCTCTGGGTTTGTGGCCGTCGCCTTCCTCACCAATCTCCCCAACGATGTCTGGGGCATGCTTTTCGGCGGACCGCTTTATAAAAATCCCGATTGGCTGCCCATCATCGCCTTCACCTGGCGCATCATGTTCGGAGCACTCGTCACCGTGGGCGTGGCACTTTGTTTCCGCAGCGATGCCAACCGCCGCGAAAGCAGCCGTGAGTCGCGGGCAAGGGAATAAAGCCCCCAGCAATCCTGTTAGACTGAACGAGCCATGCCGAACTCCACAGAAAACGCCATGCCCGAACTCCACCGGACGATCGGCCCTTGGCAGGTTCTTTTCTACGGCATGGGCTCCATGCTCGGAGCTGGCGTCTATGTCCTCATCGGCAAGGCCGCGGGCATGCTGGGCAATGCCGTGTGGCTCGCATTTGTCGCGGCCATGATCGCCGCGCTGACCACCGGGCTGTCCTACGCATCGGTCGGCAGCCGTTATCCCAAAGCGGGCGGTGCCGCCTACGTGACCGACCGCGCCTATCGGAAACCATGGCTCAGTTATGTCGTCGGCATTGCGGTGATGATGAGCGGACTCACCAGCATGGCCACCGGCTCCCTCGCCATCGCGGAAAACATCGCCACCCAATTTCCAATGGGCCTGCCCGTGAAACTCATCGCCATCCTCGGCGTGATGCTACTCGGCTGCGTGGTTTACCGTGGAATTCGTGAAAGCATGTGGGCAAATTTGTTTTGCACCCTGGTGGAGGTGGGTGGCCTGCTTTTCATCGTCATCGTCGGAGCCCGCTTCTGGGGTGGCGTCAATCTGCTCGAAGTCCCGCCAACCGCCGTGGGCACCGGGCTCGCCGGCATCAGCCTTCTCGTCATCCTGCAAGGAGCCGTGCTCACGTTTTTCTCGTTCATTGGCTTCGAGGACATTCTCAACGTCAGTGAGGAAGTGAAAGACCCGGCAAAAGATATCCCATTCGGTCTCATCGGAGCCATGATCGGAGCCACGGTGATCTACATGGCCGTCGCCGTCACCGCGGTGTCCGTTCTCCCATGGCGAGAACTTGCGGCAAGTCCAGCGCCTCTCATGGAAGTGGCGAAACGTGCTGCTCCATGGTTCATTGGAATCGGCCCGGTCTATTTGTTCATCACTCTTTTTTCCATCGGCAACACCGCGCTGCTCAACTATCTGATGGGATCACGCCTGATCTATGGCATGAGCCGCCAAGGCTTGCTGCCCTCGCTGTTAGGAAAAGTCCATCCCGTCCGGCGCACACCGCACATTGCGATTGGCGTTCTGTTTTGCATCGTTGCCTGCCTCATCCTCGTCGGTGGCGTCAAACAACTCGCGGAAGCCACTTCACTTCTGCTATTGTCCGTATTCGTGGTCGTCAATACCGCCCTCATTGTGTTGAAACTCAGAAAAGGCGAACCTGCGGGAGGCTTCGAAGTTCCCATGTTTGTCCCGATTCTGGGCGCGTGCGTGTGCCTCCTGCTCATTTCCAGCCGTATCCACGGCGCGGTGACAAGCGCGACTCCGGGAGCCCACACCGCTCCACTGGTCGCCGCTGGGCTGATCGCTACGAGCCTGCTTCTCTTCCGTTTCCTGAAACCCCGAGCCACAAACATTCCCGGGCCCGGCTCAAATCCATAGACCGGAACCGCTTGGCACCCGAGCTTTCCAATCCGGAGAACCCGAAGTCGATCAACATTCCGCCGGTGACTTTTTCTTGAAGACCAGCGAAGCAATCACGCCGCAAGCGAGGATGGCAAGAATGACACCCAAAATGGTGAAATTGAAAGAATCTCCCAACATTCCCTTCAACCACTTGGCCGCCAGCATTTTCACACCCACCACCAGCAACACCAGGGCAAGCGCCGGTTTCAGGTAGTGGAATTGGTCGATCATCCCGGCGAGCGCGAAGTAAAGCGACCTCAGTCCGAGAATAGCGAACACATTGCTCGTGAAAACGAGGAACGGATCCGCAGTGATGGCGAAAATTGCCGGAATCGAATCCACGGCAAAAATCAGGTCGGTAAATTCCACCAACAACAGCGCCACCATCAGCGGAGTGATCAGCCATTTTCCCTTTGGCGCGGCCGCCACTACCGGATCCGCCACCGCAACGACTCCAGGCTCTGAGGACTCCAACGACGCCGGATCCCCCGCCCGGACGAGAAAGTGTTGGCCATGATACTCTCGGGTGACCGGAAAAAACTTCCGAATCCAACGCACCAGAGGATTGTTCTCCGGATGCTCTTCCTTCTCTTTCATCACCAGCATTTTCAAACCAGTTAGAATCAGGAACCCGCCGAAAACATACAGCACCCAATGAAAATGGGTCACCAATGCCGAGCCCACACCAATCATCGCACCCCGCATCACCAGAGCCCCGAGAATTCCCCAGAACAAAACTCGGTGCTGATATCTCGCGGGCACCGCAAGCGACCCGAAGACCATCGCGATCACGAAGATGTTGTCCACACTCAGCGACTTTTCCACCACATAGCCGGTCAGATACTTCGTGGCGGCGAGTTTCCCATCATTCATCAGACCGTCCACCGCATCCACCGTACTGCCCAGGCCCCACCAGTGGTGATCGTATGCCTGGTAAACCAAGGCGGAAAAACTCAGCCCCAAGGTGATCCAAACCGCAGACCACCCAAGAGACTCCTTGAACCCAATCACGTGGGATTTTCGGTGAAAAACGCCCAAATCGAGTGCGAGGAGTGAAAACACAAATAACAGGAAGACAATATATACCAGCATAATCCGAATCGGGCACAAATATAGTCAACCATTGGGATGGTTCGTAAAAAAAACAAAGCAGCCGATTAAAAAAACCGACTGCTTGCGTGTGTTATTGGTGTTTGAAAATACTAAAAATGCT
>JALOTR010000191.1 GCA_025457805.1 Akkermansiaceae bacterium
CGGAAGTGGTGGCACCACCGGAAATCGATCTGGAAGACGAATTCACACCCGTCAATCGCGACAACGCCGAGCCGATTTCCCTGCGTCCGCGTCTGGGGCTCTCAAAAACCGAGCGGGTGGGCATGATCACGCTTGTCGTTCTTTTGATCGGGGTGGCGCTTTCGATTCTCATTGTTTCACTTAACGGCATTCCGACCGAGTCCGAGAAGGCGAGTGAGCGGGATTTTCCCATCCAAGGAGAGAAACTTACCGTGAAATCCGCCACCAGCTACTGGCGCGCACCGATCATCGACGGCCCGGAGCCGGATGTCTTCCGGCGCGACACGCAACTGCTGCCTGTGTTGGAACTCGGCCTCAGCGGTGGTCCGGCGGCGGTGCGGGTTTTGTTCCGCAATGACGAGCGCACTGTAGTGGGCGATGCCGTGACGCGGACAGTCCACAGCGACGGAGTGATGAAAATTGCCGCCACGGCCGGATTCGATGATTTGGGAATGCATGCCGCTTACCGCACGGGCGAGAGCAAGCCGTGGACGATCGAGGTCTATGAAGCGCCCTCGGAAGACACCGCCGGCAAGGACTTCCGATTGCTGTTTGAAATGAACATTTCCACCGACCGCCGCTAATACCATTATCATGTCCAATACCGAAGTGACTCCGCTCGTGCCAAGGGAAGGCTGGCACGTGATGCATTTGTTCTATCATGTCGATCACGCCCAGTGGGCACTCTTCGGAGATGATGAAAAACGCCAGGCCAAAACCCGCCTGACCGAACTGGTGCAGGAAATCCGCGCCACGCCGGACACGCATTTGCTGATCTTTTCCGTCGCCACTCCCAAGGCGGATCTTGGATTCATGCTGCTCACTCCGGATCTCCAGGTGGCGAACATGTATGAGAAGCAGTTGAGTCTTTCGCTCGGGCCGGAAATCCTGAGTCCGTCCTATTCCTATCTTTCTCAAACCGAAGGCTCCGAATACACCACCACCCGTGAGCAATATGCGGCGGAGACCTTGAAGGGGGAAAAGGGCATGGAGGAGGGCACGCCGGAGTTTGATGCCGCGCTGAAGGAATTCGATGAGCGCATGGCACACTATCTCAAGCACCGGCTTTACCCCGTGCTGCCGGACTGGCCGGTGATTTGTTTTTATCCGATGTCCAAGCGCCGGACGGGAAATGATAACTGGTATTCGCTTCCCTACGACAAACGCCGCGAGTTGATGGCAGGTCACGCCAAGGTCGGTCGCACCTATTCCGGGCGCATCCTCCAGCTCATCACCGGATCCACCGGACTGGATGAACACGAGTGGGGAGTCACACTTCTCGCCAAGGATACCATCGATGTGAAATCGATTGTTTATGAAATGCGCTTTGACGAGGTATCCGCCCGTTATGGCGAGTTCGGGGATTTTTATATTGGCATGCAATTGCCGCTCGATGTGCTTTTCCGCCGGATCTGCCTCTGACTGGCGGGCCCGATTGTGAAGTTTGTGTGAAATACCATCGCGCGGCGAGATTCTATTTGTATCCCGTCCGGAGCTTTTCATAGCCTGCGAGCATGAAGACCGGATTTGTAGTGGTTGGGCTTACCTGTGTCGCTGGCATCCACGCGCAGGCACAAGTGGACAAGGCCGAGCAATACCGGGGCATGCTGCTCAAGCGGCCGGAAAATGCGGTGCTCTTCGGGCGGATGGTGGATGCGTGGTTGGAAAAAGGCGAGATGGCCGGCCTCAAGGAACGCCTGGAGACGGCAGCGGCCGCGGGAAATGCGATGGATTGGCGCTTGTTGGCAGTTTTCCGGAATTTCACCGGCGATGAAGAGGGGGCGATCAAGGCGCTGGATGAAGCACTCAAGAGCAATCCCGACGACCCCCAATCCCGACTGGCGCGGGCCAAATCATTGGGAGCCGCATCGCGATTTGAGGATGCCATCGCCGATCTCGCCATCGCGGCCAAAGATCCGGCAAGCGCCATGGAAGCGGGCACCCTGAAAGGCAAATACCTCGCCCGCTCCGGTCGCCCGGCCGAAGCGGTCGCGGCATGGAAGGAAATCATCGCCGCCCATCCGGAAGATGAGGGATTGCAGGAAGATCTTATCGAATTGGAAATCGGCGAAGGCATGCTCGATGAGGCGGTAGCCGCGGCGCGCGAACTCGCCGCCAAGACGGCCGATCCCTATCAGAAAGCACTCCGCCAAATGCATGCGGCCGAGATCCTGGCGCAATCCGGCAAAAAGAACGAGGCGGTGGAGGATTATAAAAAAGTCTTCGCCGTCTCCGCCGAAAGCTCGTGGCTCGAACGCGAAGTGCTCGCGCGGGTGAATGCATTGTTTACCCGCGAGGATGATACCGCCGGCTTGCGGGAGTTTTACCAAACCATGCGCGATGCCTATCCGCGGCGTGTGGTGGTGAAAAAAGAGGCGGCGCGCAGTTTGTTAGCCTCGGGCGATGGCGATGAGGCCGTGGCGATGTTCCGCGAGGTGCTGAAAGTGCTGCCCGGCGACCGCGAGGCGAGGGATGAATTCATCGCGCTCCTGACTAGCGCGAGCCGGTTCAAGGAAGCGGGCGAAGAAGTCATGTCATTGCTCGCCACGAACGGGCAGGATGCCGCCTTGTGGTTGAAACTCGCGGAAATCCGCAAACAGGCGAACGATCCCCAAGGCGTGACCGAGGCGGTGGACAAGGCAGTCGCACTCGTCCCGCAAGGGGAGGCGGGCAAAGTGGCGGCTGCGGGGATTTACGAACGATTTGCCCGAAACGATGACGCCCTGCGCGTCCTGCGGGAAGCCACCAAGGAGCATGGAATCCTTGGCGAAGCAGGTGATGCGCTCGCTGTCATGCTTGCCGCAAAAGGAAACGCCGAAGAGGCGCTGAACCTTTGGAAGGAGATGGCCAAAACCGCGGATCGCGAGGGTTTGCTCAAAATCGTCCGCTCGCTCACGGCCAACGGACGGGCGGCAGATGCATTCGGCATCCTGCAATCCCGCCTCGATGATTTCCAAGGTGATCCTTTGCTACTCGCTGCCCTTTGTCAGACCGCGCAGTTTGCCGACCAATCGGAATCCGCCATTCCGCAAGCCTTGGAACTCGTTCGCCTGGCGAAAACGACCGGCGATCTGGAAACCGCGCTGCGGCAGGCAAGTGCGCTCATCACCCGCGCCAAGGAGCCGTCCCAATGGGTGGCCAAGCTTGCAGGGAAAGCCGATGCATCCCCGCAGGAGTTATGCCTCTTGGCGGAGTTGCATGAAACCTTGGGGGACAGCCTGGAAGCGGATGCCGTGCTGAATAAAGCCATTACCAGTGCCGACCCATTGATGGTTGCAGCCCAGCGGGTGAGGTTGTTTGAAATCCGTGGCGATTTCGATGCCGCCATCACCGCCACCCGCGAATGGATCGCGCTGCCCGGCGGCATGCGAACCGAACAAGTCAAACGCCTTGTCAGTCTTCATGAGCGGACGGAAAACATTCCCGCTGCCATCGAAGAGACTGCCAATTGGAAACGCATCGCACCCGGCGACAAATCCGCATGGACCAAGCGGGCGGAGTTATTGCTAACCGACGGCAAACCCGAGGAATCCGTCGCGGAACTCCGCCGCGCCATCGCCAAGTTCGGCGGAGATGAGGAAATGAAATCCAAACTCGCCGATGCGTTGGCAGAAGCAGGATTGTTCGAGGAATCCTGGACCATGTTCAACGGGCTCTATGACGAAGCGGAGAGTCCGTCGTCAAAAATCAAATGGGCACTCTCACTCGCCAAACTCGCTGCCCGCGAGGGCAAGGAAGAGGAACTCGTGAATGACTTCCGCCGCCGTGCGCGGGACAATCCTTCCTCCACCGTCCCCTTGCTGGCTCTTGCGGAAATGTTCCGTGAATGGCAGCGGCCGGAGGATGAAATCGCCGTGGTCGAGGAAGCTTCCCGCCGCAAGCCGGAGGATGTTTCGCTGCTGCTGCGGCTGGCGGATATCGAGGAAGGCAATGGCTCTTTGGAAAAAGCGGAAGCCATGATCCGCAAGGCGGTGAGCGCCGAAGATATTCCGGAAAACCGCCGCCGTCTCTCCGGTTTCTGGATCCGCAATGGCGATGCCGAGCGCGGCCTTGCGGAAATGCTTGCCGCACGCGGTCCTGCCGCAAGTCCGCGTGAAACGGAACGTCTGGTCATGCCGCTCGTCGATGCCAAGGATTGGACCAACGCCTTGCGGATTCTCACTCCGGAAGTCGCACGCCATCCGGGCGATTGGCGGCTGGGATACCTCCATGCGATTGTGCTGTTAGAGCATGGCTCAAAGAATGAGGCGCTCAATCGTTTCAATGCATTGTTGGCAGCCAAAGATGAACTTCAGGGTGTCACGCCCCTCATTCCGGCCAATCAGATGAGTTGGTTCATGCAACAAGGCGGGGAGGTCGGAGAATTTCAAATGCTGGCCTATTTCCGGACGCTCACGGAAAACGCAGGTGGAAGACAAAACATGTATTTTGGCATGGCGCAGACTGGCACGCCGGTTCCGGGCACTCTCGCCGAACTCCGCCCCATGGCGCTTTGCCGCGCCTTGTCCATCGCAGCTTCGGCCGAAGATCCTGCGGAACGTGCCAAGAAACTCGCGCTCATCCAGTCGCCTGAAATCAGTTACCTCGCTTTCATCAAAGACGTCTATTCCCTCAAGACCGACGAGCTGCGTGCCAAACTGTTGGCGGATGGCACGGATCCGAAATACTATCAATGGTATCTGCAAACCGGCAACTTCAGCAACGAGCGCCGCGGCCGCAATGCTCCGGATGATTTGAAGATCTGGAAAAAGGGAGCGGATGCGGCACTCGCCACCGATCCGAAACTCGCACTCCAATTCATGGCCCGCCTTCCGCTGGATGGCGAATCCGGTGTCGGCGCGGAAGGTGCCAAACGCATGGTCGAGATGATCGAAAAAATGACCGCAGAGGAGCGGTCCGACCATGCGGCCTTGTTGCACGGCCTGGTCCATGCGGATTCCAAACTGATCCCCGATGAACTCCGACGCCGTGCGGAAACGATCCTTCTAACAGAATTCAGAAAGGCGGACATGAAACAAGGCAGCTGGTTCGCCGATGGTCTTGCCATCCGCTGGTTGCAGGAAGGTCGCTTCGATGAGGCTTTGGCCTTGATCAACGAAACCGAAGCCATCAATCGGAAGGCCAGGGCATCGGGGGGAATCAACCCGATGTCACCTTACCTCATGGCCTACGGTTGGCAGGGTGGGGGAGGCTTGGAGAATTTGAAATTTCCCGAGATACTCCATACCGCTGTTTCCCATCAATATCGGGTGGAGTTCGCTTCGATGTTGGGAGAAGACGTCGAACGCACCAGCGAGAATGCCAAACAGCTTCTGAAAATCCTCGGCAGTTCCAACAAAGATATCAAAACGCCGGAGCTCAAGCCGATCGATCCGCAGGGGCTCCTGAAGATCCTGCCGCAAATTGCCGATCCCGCACTGAGGTTGTTTCTGGCCCATAGCGTCAAAGACCCGAAAGTGCTCGCCCAAACGGTGAGCGAGCTTGAAAAATCACAACGGGACCAAGCGAACGTGCTGATCCTCATCGCGGCGTATCGTATCAGCGTGGATAACGATGAATTGGCCGCCTACAATCTCCTCGTGGAGGCAGCCAAGTTTTCCAAGTCAGGCGGCCGCAGCAATTTGGATGGGCACCTTCTGCAAATCGGTGCACGCCTCGCTCAGAAGACACCTGCCGGATTTGATATCGAGCCCGCACGTCGTGCCGCACTGCGCTTGAGAAAAACGATGGCCGTTGAGGAAGAAACCAAGCAGCAGCTTGCCAGTTTCATGGTGCAGCTCGGGCTCGAAGAACAAAGCAAACGTTACACCGCCGCTCCCAAGGCCATATCCAGCGGGCGCTCACCCTTCGGGATGCGCATGGGAGGCCGTTCCAACCAAAGTGCGGCCGACCGGCTTGCCGTCACGGCATTGATGACGGAAGGAAAACGCGAAGCCGCTGCACGCCGGCTGGTTTCGATCCTGCGCAAGGCACGTGCCGCCTCTTCATCTGGCTCCAACTACGAGGAACGCCAGGTTTTTGAAATGATCAATAGCCTGAAGCTCACGGATGAGGTGGCGGACATCCTCAAACCTTCCGGAGATGCGGGATTCAACTCCAAGAAGAGTTATGCCCTCACGCTCATGG
>JALOTR010000735.1 GCA_025457805.1 Akkermansiaceae bacterium
GCCAAAACCCTGCGTGAAATTGCCAACAAGCTCGTCACCTGCAAAGGCGTGAAAACCGCCCAACTCACCCTCACTCCGCACCTCATCCCGCCGCTGCACGCGAAACGAACGGCCGACTGACCCATGAAAACCATCCACTCCAGAATCCTCCACGGCTCCGGCATGTGGTCGGGCGTGATCTCACGGCACAAACGCCTGCGACTCACCGACATCGACGGCGGAGCCAACGTTTCCATGTTGCTCTACAACGCACTCGAACGCACCGAGCGCTACAATATGCCGGACACGCTCAAGGGACAACATATCTTCTATCTGCGCGCTCCCTATTGCCTCCACTCGGACATGGGCCGCCTGCTTGCCTCCATCACCGCCGATTCGGTGGGTTGGCACGACACGGTTTGCGGGCATTCCGATGCAAAACGGGTGCTGGAGAAATATGGTCCTAACAACTATCAGCAATCCCGCAACGACTGGCACCGCAATGGTCGCGACTGCTTCCTCATCGAACTCGCCAAATGGGGACTCGGAAAAAAGGACCTCGTCCCCAACCTCAACTTCTTCAGCAAAGTCGTATCTGACGAAGAAGGCCATCTGACTTTCATACCCGATCACTCCAAGGCAGGCGACATCATCGAACTCCGCTTTGAAATCGACACCCTCGTCGTGCTCAACACCTGCCAGCATCCGCTCGATCCCGATCCGGTTTACCGCCATCGGCATGTGAAACTCGAAGTGCTTGAAAGCGAACCCGCCACACCGGACGACGCCTCGCTCACCATCCGCCCCGAGAATCTCCGGGCATGGGAAAACAATCAAACCTATCACGCCCTCCGCTTTTGAACGCCATGACTGAAAGCTCATTGATCCCAGAAAATGCCGTCTTCCGCGAAGTGATCCCCGCAGGCGATTGGTGGGTGCATGAAATCAAAAAAGGTCAGACTCTCCGCATCCTCGACCTTGAGGGCAACCAAGCGGCGGACACCTTGTTTTTCAGCGCTTCCGATCCCACCGAACGTTACAGCGCGGACCGCACCATCCAGGAGCAGGCCGCACTTTATCTCACTACCGGCACCACGTTGATGAGCACCGAGACCACGATTCATCCGCGGCGCGCAGGAATGGAACATCGAACTCACCAAACGCGACATCACCTGCAATATCAACTTCTTCATGAACGTCCCCGTCTCCCCCGACGGCGGCCTCACCTTCGCGGATGGAATATCCGCCCCCGGAAGATATGTCGAAATGATCGCCGAGATGGATGTCATCTGCCTCATTTCGAATTGCCCACAACTCAATAATCCCTGCAATGGTTGGAATCCGACGCCGGTCGAGGTCCTGATCTTCTAACTGGAGCGCGGAATTCATTCCGCAAGCCAACTCTCCATCCACCCTGCCTGCGGAATGAATTCCGCGCTCCAATTCAAACTCCATGAAAATTCTCATCGCAAACCGAGGCGAGATTGCAGCCCGCGCCATACGCACGTTCAAGAAACTCGGCTACCAAAGCATCTCCGTTTACTCCGATCCGGACTACCCCTCACCGCATGTGGAGCTTGCGGATGAAGCGTATCGACTGGGTCCCGGTCCGGTTTCTGAGAGTTATCTGCTTAAGGAAAAGTTGCTCGAAATCGCCACATCATCCGGCACAAGCGCTGTGTTTCCCGGCTATGGCTTGTTGAGTGAAAACACCGACTTCGCTCGGATGTGTGAGGATGCCGGAGTCAAATGGCTCGGTCCCACTCCGGAACAAATCATCGCTTTCGGACTCAAACACGAAGCCCGCCGCCTCGCCGGTGAAGCCGGGGTGCCTTTGGTGCCAGGCACAGGGTTGTTAGATGATGCCGAGGCGGCTGTAAAAGAGGCAGCCACTCTTGGTTATCCGGTCATGCTCAAAAGCACTGCCGGTGGTGGTGGCATCGGCATGAAGGTATGTCATGACGAAGCGGAACTTCGCCGCGAGTTTGAAACCGTGGTGCGACTCAGCGAACGAAGTTTCGGCTCCGGCAGTGTGTTTCTCGAGCGCTTCATCGAACGCGGCCGCCATGTGGAAGTGCAGATTTTCGGCGATGGAAAAGGCAAGGTGCTCGCTCTCGGCGAACGCGATTGCTCGGTGCAGCGTCGCAACCAAAAGGTCTTCGAGGAAACTCCCGCGCCGGGCTTATCGGACGAAACCCGCGCCGCATTGCACGCCGCCGCGGTCAAGCTTGGTGAAAGCGTGAACTATCGCTCTGCTGGCACTGTGGAGTTCATCTACGATGCGGATCGCGGCGATTTCTTCTTCCTGGAAGTCAATACAAGGCTGCAAGTGGAACACGGTGTCACCGAACTCGTCACCGGCATCGACCTCGTCGAGTGGATGGCCCGTCTCGCCCTTGATCCCTCATGGGAAATGCCTGCATCCGCTCCTTCTCCCTCCGGTTGTGCCATTCAAGCCCGGGTCTATGCGGAGGATCCGAACCATCAATTCCGCCCTAGTTGCGGCTTGCTCACCGAGGCTTCGTTTCCCGATTGGACCCGCTGCGAT
>JALOTR010000192.1 GCA_025457805.1 Akkermansiaceae bacterium
TCCAATCCGCCAAGGTTGGTGAAACGACCTTGAAGAAGGATTCCCCTGTGACCCTCACGCTCCGGCCTGTGGCGGACGGGTGGCAGCCGGTGAATGTGCGCAAGGTGGAATTGATCCCGCTGCCCTAGCCATCCAAGCGGGTTCCTGAAGCCCGCGACCCCCGGCTTGACTCTTCCCCGGGGATCGACATCCTAGCGGCCGAATGAAACGCATTTTCCAATGGATCGCGATTATCGCGCTTGTTTTCTCGCTGACGTCCTGCGGATTGCCAGGTGCCTTGGTCCGGTCCACCGGACGCTTGGTTCAATCAGCCGGGGGCCTCGTGGGGCCTGCCTTGATGGCGGGTGCGCTTTGAATCTTCACTTCCCATCGGCCGGGTAGGAGGATTGGGAACCACGGATTTCACGGATATACACGGATTGAAATTTGAAGATCCTTTCTTCTCCGATAGCGCAACTGAACCCTGGATTCAAAAAGACATCAGATCCCTCTTCATCCGTGCTCATCCGTGACATCCGTGGTCAAACCATCTGAGCCACGGAGTTGGGATTCGTAAGATTCAAGGGCGTGCCGACTTTCGCCAGATGCGGATGGCTTCGAGAAATGGCTCGGCGTAGCGCTGCACCTTCGCCGTGCCGATTCCTGGCAGGTGAAGCGCCTCTTCGGTATTCATCGGCTGATATCGCACCAAGGCTTCGAGTGTCTTGTTGCTGAAAATGACATAAGGCGGCACGTCTTCGCGCTTGGCCATCTTGGCCCGCAGGTCGCGCAGGAGTGAGTAGAGTTGGCCATCGTGCCCGCGGTCCTTGAGGGCGATCTCCTTCCGTCCCGCTTCGGGATCGGGCCAGAGGAGTTGAAACGTGGCTTCACCACGCATCACTTTGTCGCCCAGCGGGGTGAGCGTCATCAATGGATACTCGCCGGTCACGGTGTGCACCAGGCCGGCGTCGGCAAGCGAACGCATCAGGCCATTGAGATATCCCGCGCCGCAGTCGCGAAGAATGCCATAGGTGCTGAGTTGATCGAGCCCGGCGGATACGATTTCCTGGGACTTGCTGCCAGCGAGCATCTGCACGATACGCCCGCGACCAAAGCGTGGCTCCCAACCATCCGCTGTCCGACGCGACATCCTCGCCACGCCGCTGAGCGCCTTGCGCACGATCAAGACTTCATCCTCGTTTGGCGCGCGCATGTCACCGGCACCATCTTCCCGGCAGACATCGCAAGTGCCGCAGACTCCGGCATTTTCCTCGCCGAAATAATTGAGAATCCACTTCTGGCGGCAGACCCGGGAATAACACATCTCCACCATCGCCTTGAGCTTCTCGCGGTCGCGGCGGTCTTTTTCCTCGATCGCGGCCTCGTCCAACTCCAGTTGCCGAGTCATCACATCCGGTTTCAACAATCGCGTCCCACGCATCCGGCGCTTGGGGATGTCAAAACGTTCGATATATCCCGCCCTTGCCAGAACTGTTAGAGCGCTGCCGACGGACATGGGATTCTTGACATCCGCTCCATCCGCGATCTCATCGAGCGTGCGGTGGATTTCGTAATCCTTGTCCGCCTCGTTGAGCAGATACTGATAGATCGAACGAATGACCGCCGCAGTGGGATTGGCACCTTCGATGAAAAACTCCTGGGTCCGCGTGTCCGCATAGTTGAATAACAACTCGCAGAATGCCGCCTCGCCATCGCGCCCGGCGCGGCCGGCTTCCTGATAATATGCCTCCACACTGCCGGGCACTTCGTAGTGAATGACGAAACGCACATCCGAGCGGTCGATGCCCATGCCAAAGGCATTGGTGGCCACCGCGACATCGGCTTTGCGTTGGATGAAAACTTCCTGCGCCCGCACCCGGTCCTGATCCGTCATGCCACCATGATAGGCCACACACTTGATGCCCCAGCTTGCGAGTGTTTCCGAAACCGCCTCCACCTTCTTGCGGGTGGCGCAATAGACGATGCCGGTCTTGTGATTCTTGATGAAGGATTTCATCCGCTCATCCTTGTTCGCGACCTTGTCCACCGCAGTGATGCCAAGTGAGAGATTGGGTCGGGAGAAACCGCTTACCCGTTCGAAGGCATCGCGAAGTCCCAGCACCTTGCTGATGTCCTCGCGCACGATCGGTGTCGCCGTTGCAGTGAGCGCCACGCATTGGGGGTGGCCGATTTTCTGCAAGGCCTTGCCGAGGCGAAGATAGTCCGGCCGGAAATCATGGCCCCATTGGCTGAGGCAGTGAGCTTCATCGACGGCGAAAAGCGAAATCTCAATGCCTTGCAATGCATTGAGGAAACTCTCCGCCCGAAACCGCTCCGGAGCCACATAGACGAGTTTGTATTTTCCATTCCGCATCCCATCGAGTCGCTCCTTCTGCTCCGGCCACGAGAGGGTGGAATTGATCACTGCCGCCTCGATGCCGCGCGCCACGAGGGCATCCACCTGATCCTTCATCAAGGCAATCAACGGCGAGATCACCAGCGTCACCCCGCCAAAACACAGCGCCGGGATTTGGAAACACAGCGACTTGCCGCCACCGGTTGGCATCACGACGAGGCCATCGCGGCCCGACACGATCTCGGAAATCACCTCTTCCTGGCCATCGAGAAATCCCGAGAAACCAAAATACTGCTTCAGCGCCGCATGAGGCGTCATGATCAGTGGTTTGGTGTTGGAGGAGGATTCCGGCATCGCGTGCGCCAAGGAACATGGGTCGGGCTCTTGCGTCAATCCACGATGCATGCCAGGCTGCCGCGAATCTTGCTTTCCCTTGACCTTTCCAATTGCGGCGGCTTACCTCTACGACGAAGTCGATTTCTGGCTTCGTTCCTGCTTCCCCCCGAAATCTCTGCTACCTTTCCCTCCCCATGTCTTTGATTTCGCGATGGTCGTGTCGGCTTTGCCTTCTGCTGCTTGTTTGTCTCCTGTGGACACCCTCGCAAGCTCAGGTTCTGCGGGTGCACCCGGATCACAGCCGCTTGCTTGAGTTCCGCGGCGAGCCGGTCATCCTGAAAACCCTCGCCGAGCACTATGGCTCGGTGATCAATCCGGATTTCAACTACATCCCATACCTCAACACGCTTCAAGCCAACGGGATGAATCTCACCCGTGTGGTCCTTGTCGGCTTTCATGCGAATTCGGGCGATTTCAATGACACGCTCAATCCCTCGCTCGACCGCTACCTCCAGCCCTGGCCACGGCGGACCACCTCAGGACTCGCGTTGGATGGGCGGGGAAAATGGGATCTCTCCACCTGGAACGAGGCATACTTCACCCGCTTGCGTGCTTTTGTGCAGGCCTGTTCCGACCGTGGCATCATCGTGGAGCTCACGCTCTTCAATACGTATTACTTCGCCAATCAATGGGAGCTCAGTCCCTTCAATCCGCTCAACAACATGCAGGGCTTCGGACCGAACACCGGGACCAACAGCCGCTATGATGCCATGCGTCCGGTGGATGCCAATCTCTACGCCGCACAGCAGGCAGTGGTCCGGCGCATTGTGCGGGATATGAATCCTTATGATAATGTGTATTTCGAAATCCAGAATGAACCCTTCTGGAACCAGCCCGGCATCGCGGATGCCGCCGAAACGACATTCCACAACACGATGCTCGCCGCCATCCGCAACGAGGAATCGACCCTGCCGAACCGCCACCTCGTGGCCCACAATTTCCCTCAGCGCATCGCAACGCTGACGGATGATTTTGATATCATCAATTGCCATTATCCCTTCGCCGTTCCTTCCACCACCATCATTGGCGGCGAGAACCTGTTGCGGGATTTCTACTCGCGCAACCGGCCTCTCTCGATGGATGAAACCAACATGGCCGGTCCGATTGAGGCGAGATTGGAGTCATGGATGTTCCTGATGGGAGGAGGGGTGATTTACAATGGGCTCGATCAGGGAAGCAATGTGTATTCCATTTCGGACCCCGCAGGAAACAGCGCGCCCGCACCGGCGATCCGTGCCGGATTGAGAAACCTTGCGGGGTATATCAACGCGCTGGATATCCTTTCGATCCGCCGCGACCTTTCGTGGATCGTCAGTGGGACTGCGGCCAATGCCAAAGCACAGGCCATGTCCAAACCGGGCCAGCAATACACCGCATATTTTTATCATGGCAGTTTCTCCGCTCCGTTCCAGGTGGTTTATGCGCCGATTGATGCCTCCAACCATACCACCAACCTCCGCGTGAATCTTCCCGCCGGATCCTACCGCGCTGTCTGGACCCGCCCCTCGGACATGTTCACCCTGCGGGTGGAAACCTTCACCCACGGTGGCGGTGAATATGTGATGCAGCCTGTGACCTATCAGGAAGATGTCGCCCTCCGCATCGACCGCACCGGCGCGGGGGACACCACCGCGCCACCGCCGCCAGCGGATCTGGTGGCCTCCATCAATTCTCAAGGAGGCATTCAACTGGCGTGGCCTGCCGTCCCTGCGGCGGATCTCTCAAGTTATCGAGTCTATCGTTACTCCGGCTCCGGCACTCCCACCTTTGTCGGCGCGCCGCTCGCCACGACTGCAAGCAATGTGATCAGTTATACCGACAGCACCGCCGCCGGTGGCATGGAGCACCGCTATGTGGTGAAGGCGGTGGACAACCAGGGCAATGAATCCCGCCGCAGCAAGATCGCACTCGCAGTGGCCCCGATCAACTTCGATCCGCCATCCGCCAATGCGGGGACAGACCAATATTTCACAGACTCGGATCGCAATTTGAGCCATGCCGTCGTCCTGAACGGCTCTGCAAGTGTGGCAGGGGATCGTCCGATTGTTTCCCATGTTTGGAAGCTTGCCGGTTTGCAGATCGCGAGTGGCGTCAATCCCACCGCCATCCTTGCGGCAGGCATTCATGATGTGGAATTGACGGTCACGGATGATGTAGGCCTCAGCGGCACGGATATCGTGCGGATCTTCATTTCCAATCCCGATTTCAACAATGGCAGCTTCGAAAGCAGCCTGACGGCTCCATTCACTCCCGGTGGTCACAGCATGCTTGCCGAGGGGTTGGCTGGCTGGACTTTGCAGGGGGAGACCGATGCGCTGACCTTGTTTGCAGGCCATAATGCGACCAACGGAAATACGGTTCTGGTTTTCAATGGTGGCGGCAAGCCGGCTGGCAATGGAATCACCCAGACCTTCCCGACCGTGCCGGGGAAAACCTATATCGTGGATTTTGATTTAGGAGTGGTGGCATACAATACCACCACCCAACAGCGACTCACCATGCAGGTTCGGGGCAATACCCTCCAACCTTTGCAAACCTTCAATCAGAATGGAAACATCAGCGGCGGAAACAACCAGAACGTCGTTTGGACAGCGCGCACTTTCTCGTTTGTGGCGGACTCCACCATCACGAGCCTGATCGTCAAGGATGCATCGCCCAATGTGACTGCGTTGGACCTGGTTCTCGATCATGTCCGGGTAAGGGCCCAGGCGGATCGTGAACTGACTGTCAGCTCCCTGCCGACTGCGGGTGTTTCCATCACCGTCACTCCGAGTGATCTCAATGGGGCTGGCAGTGGCAGCACTCCATTCAATCGGAACTTCCAAGATGGCAGCAGCGTCACTCTCACTGCACCTCTCCTCTCCGGAAATCTTGGTTTCCAGCGATGGATGGTGGATGGTGTGAATGCGGGCAATGCGAATCCACTGGTGCTCAATCTCACCGCCAACCGCGCGGTGGTGGCGGTTTACGAATCCGGGCCGCCGGTGATTCTGAATCATCCCGCAAGTTTGCAGGCGGCTGTAGGTGACGCCATTCAGTTCTCCGTCTCCGCTGCGGGCACAGGAACACTTTCCTATCAATGGCGCTTCAACGGTGCGGATCTTCCGGGTGCCAACACCGCCCAGTTGCAGATTCCCAATGTAAGTGGACTCGCGGCCGGAACTTATGGGGTGCGGGTATCGAGCAATGCGGGCATGGTGGAAAGCCTGCCGGCGACCCTGGCGGTCAAATTGCCGGATTTTCCCAATGGCAGCTTCGAGGATGGGATTGCAGGTTGGACGGTGACCGGCAATGCATTTCTGTTAGGTCCTTATCCGGGTTACGCCGCGGCGGAGGGCAGTCAGTTGATTGTATTCAACGGTGGCAATACCGCTCCCAATGGAATGATGACCCATGCGGTAGCC
>JALOTR010000193.1 GCA_025457805.1 Akkermansiaceae bacterium
ATGGACCCTCGGTTTTCTGCACCTCCGCATCGTTTTTCTTTCCTAACAGATTCTCGATGATGGGTGCGACCTTGGTGATTTGATCGAGGCCGATGAAGGCATCCACCTCGGGCATGATGCCGGGGAGTTCGGTGGCAAAACGTTGGGACAAACATCCAGCAACAATGATTTTCTGCCGCTCGCGATCCGGGTCTTCCTTGCGTGCATCGACTGCGCCGAAGATGGCATCGATGGATTCCTGCTTGGCCATGTCGATGAACGAGCAGGTATTGACGATGAGGACATCGGCCAATTCCGGGTCAGGCGTGAGCGACATGCCGGCTTGCGCGAGGTGACCGATCATCACTTCCGAGTCGATGAGGTTCTTGGCGCAGCCAAGTGAGATGAGTCCGACGGTGGTCATGGGGAAATGGGAATCTCAAATTTGAAATTTGAAATTTGAAATCAATATTGCGGTGGAAGGATGAGTTCGTCGCCGATCTTGGGATCGACGGGGCCGAAGCCGGGGAGTGGGTTCGCGATGCCACCTTCCGGGGTGACGTCCGAGACCTTGAGTTGGCAGAGGATGCCGGTCTTGCGGCGGATGGCGAGGATGGTGCCGACCTGGACCTGCTCGGGCATGAGAATGTCAAAGGTGATGAATCCACCATATTGGGCATCTTCCACGTATTCCTTCACGCGGCCGATGAGCAGGGCCTGAGCGATCATGCGGGCGCTTTTGAGTTCGGCATCGGCGTTTTCGAGGTCGCGCTGGCCGAGGAGGCCTTCCTCATCCTGGGCGACCTTGGCATCGCGGGCGGCGGCGGCTTTTTCCTCCTCGATCTGGGCGAGAGCGCGTTGGTTGGCCTCGAGTTGTTGTTTCATCGCCTCGATCTCGGCCGCATTGCTGACAGGTGTGGGAGTCGGAGCCATGGCGGGCGCGGTGGCCTTGAGCTGCTGGAGTTGTTTTTCGAGGGCGAGCTTGTCCTGCTCCTTGCGGAGTTCGGCGACCTGGGACTTGAGACGGGCGATTTCATCCGGCGTGGCGTTTTTCACCCCGGTGTTCATGCCTTGCCATGACACTGCGAGCGCGCCCAGTAGCAGCGCGACGGTGGCGCCGAGCAGAAGTTTCATCGTGTCCATGGCAGTGACGGTGGCGGTAGTGGCGGCAGATGTCAACGCGGGGCGCAGGGCCGCGGTCAGACGGTCGCAAGAACCTCGCGGCGGGCGTTCTCGGCGAGGAAGGCGAGGCGGTGGCCGTGCAGCCCGTCCAGCCCGGGCGGGAGGGCGGCGGGGCCGGAAAACAGGCTGTCGAGCGAATCGATGAGGCCAAAGTCCCCTCCCCCGTGACCGCTGTAGCCGTCCTTGCCGGGTGTGGGGATGGGGATGGTTTGGACTTTGCCGCTGTGGTGCTCGCGCAGCCAAAGCTCGGGAGTGCCGGCTTGCTGGTAGGGCGAGCCGCCGCGCAGGGAGGCGCGGGTGCCGTGGATCTCGATGGTGCGGCCGCTGTCGAAAGCGGTCATGGTGAGGGTGGCGGTGACGCCGTTTTTCATCCGGGCGCTGAGGACCTGGTGATCGACGGCGTCGTTGTCGCAACGATAAACACAGCGCCCCCAGTCGGAAGTTTTGAGGAAATCGAGGATGCGGGCGTCATCGGCATCCTCGGCACCATCCATGACCATGCGCAGCCATGAGCGCTTGTCGTCGAGGTAGCGGTGGGCATCGTAGGAGCACTCGCGGCGGGACGGGCAGCCATCGGTGCAGCGCGCCGGGGCACCTTGCGGCGCATTTTCCGCGCGGAACCACTCCAGGCTACCGAGGCTTTGCACGGTCTGAGGCGCGGAGCCGGACAACCAGCAGAGCAGGTCTGCATCGTGCGAGCACTTCGCCACGATCATCGGGGTGGAGGCGGTGGTATTGGACCAATGTCCGCGCACGAAGGAATGGGCCTGATGGAAGGGTTCCACGCCCTCGCTGGCGCGGATGGTGATGATTTTACCCAGCAGGCCTTCATCAATGATGGATTTCACCTTGGCATAAAACGGTGTGTAGCGGAGCACGAAACAAAGGACGATGCGGCGGCCAAGCTGGCGGGCGAGGGCATCGAGTTCCTCGCAGCGTTCGATGGATTCGGCGGCCGGTTTTTCGAGCAGGATATCATATCCGAGATGAAGCGCGGTGACAGCGTGGTCGAAGTGGTCGGTATCCTGGGTGGAAATGATGAGGACGTCGGCAAGCTTGCCTGCTTGGAAAAACGATGACGCGTCCGTGAACGACCGCACGGCACCGGGCGCGGCAAGTGCGGCGACTTGGGCGCAGCGGGTTGCCACAAGGTCTGCGGCGGCGGTGATCTGATATCGATCCGGCATCGAGGCGGCGATGCGCGCATAGGTCCTGCCACGGGAACCGCAGCCAAGGACGGCAACTTGAAGGGCTTTCACAGGAATCCAAGGGGGTGTCTCATTCAACTCGCGGCCAAGTTGGATAAACACGGGCCGTTTGGCAATGCGCGGATTTGAGTTTCGGTCGCGGCCGATAACACTTAAGTATCGCCCAGTGAACGGCGCGGACCGCAATCAGGGCTGGTGCATCGATGGGAAATTTTTCCGCGTCGGGTCCTCGCGTGTCCGCATGATGGCCGTAACGTATGGGCCGTTTCCTGGAGGCTGGCCGGAGGATTTCAGCAAGGATTTCCAACGCATCGCGGCAGCGGGGTTTCGGGCGATCCGCCTCTATCAGATGCCGGACGTCCGGCTTCTCGACGCGGCACATGCGGCGGGCTTGTGGGTATTTGGCGGTCTGAAGTGGGGGCAGAATGCGGATTTCGTGAATCATCCGGGCTTGTTGACGGCGGCCCGCGTGAGTCTGGTGGAAGCCTTGCGCGAGACGGCCGGGCACCCGGCATTGGCGGGTTGTTATGTGGGAAATGAAATCCCAGCGGATCTGGTGCGGTGGATGGGACCGCTGCGGGTGAGAAGGGCGATCGAGGATCTCATCGCTCTGGGACGTGAAACCGCACCGCGGTTGCTCTTTGCCTACGCGAACTATCCGAGCACCGAGTATTTGGAGCCGGAAAACGCGGATTTCACCGCATTCAATGTCTATCTCGAAGACCCCGCCGCTTTCCGGAGTTATATCAAGCGCCTGCATCACATCGCCGGTGATCGGCCTTTGGTGATATCCGAGTTTGGCATGGATTCCCGGCGGAATGGCCTGGAGAAACAAGCGGAGGTGCTTTGCTGGGCGACAAAAATTTCCCATGAGGAAGAAAGCGCCGGGACCACTCTCTATGCGTGGTCCGACCGTTGGTGGAATGCCGGAGCGGAGGTGATGGATTGGGACTTCGGCCTCATCGACCGGGAGGGAAATGACAAACCCGCGCTCGCTGCGCTGGCATCGCTTTTGCATGAGGATCGGCCTATAGTTAAAGAATCATGCCCGCTGTTTTCCGTGATCATCTGCACCCGCAATGGCCGCGCACGCATCGGCCGATGTTTGCAGGCGGCCCAAGCGATGGATGGCGGGAGTTATGAAATCATCGTGGTGGACGATGGCTCGGACGATGGCACTGGCGATGCCGTGGCGGCGGATTTTCCGGGCGTGCGATTGATCCGGCTCGCGCCCTCCGGACTGAGCACCGCCCGCAATGCTGGGGCTGCTCAGGCTCGGGGAGATATCTTTGCCTTTACGGATGATGACTGCGAGCCGGACCGCGAATGGTTGCTGCGCCTTCAGCGGGTATTTGCCACCGGGCGATACGCCGCAGTGGGCGGGCCAAACCTGCCACCCGCGCCACGTTCTTGGGAAGAAGCGGTGGTTTGTGCCGCACCGGGAGCGCCGAGCCATGTGATGCTGGACGACGAGGAAGCGGAACACCTGCCTGGTTGCAATCTCGCGGTGACGCGTGCGGCGTTTGTGGAAATCGGCGGCTTCGATCCGATGTTTCGCACTGCGGGCGATGACGTGGACTTCTGTTGGCGGCTGCGCGAAGCCGGGCATCGGCTTGGATTTGCCCCCGGGGCATTTGTCTGGCATTGGCGCCGACCCTCGGTGCGTGCCTTCCTCCGCCAGCAACGCGGTTATGGCGCGGCGGAGCGTTTGTTGATCGCCAAACATCCGGGAAAATTTTCGAAACGTGGCGGAGCCCGCTGGGAGGGCTTTGTTTATGGCGGCGGCGCGGTGCGTGTAATGGCGGGCTCGATCATCTATCATGGCCGGATGGGCATGGCAGGTTATCAATCCGTCATCAACCGCATGCTCCCGTTGCGTGGCATCGCCACGCCTTTTGACCGATGGCATGCACGCCTCGCTCTGTGCCTGGTGGAAAATCTCATCCCGCGCATTCGTGCATGGCACCGCAGCCGGACTCTTATTCTGGGTTGTCATTGCCGGGAACCCCGCGAACTGTCCGCCGATCCGGCACCGACGCGCGAGTTTGCGATTTCCGGAAAATCACGCGATGCCCTGCTGGCACGGTTGTTAGATGAAGGTTGGCAACCCTGCGGCCCGACCGAGGCGTGGGATGCCAAACACAATGGCGCGCGCATCCTGCTGGCTACTTCCTATGATGGCGAAGGCTCAAGCCATGTGCTCGTGCGAGTCCAATCCGCAGATCCCTGCCTTAAACTTCCCTTATCTTGATTGATCCTTGGCAGGCGGCCATTCATCGCTTGGTCAACCACTCCGCACATTGCTCCGGCCACACACGCGCTTCACCCTTGCAATGCAAACCATAACCATGTCCTCCGTTTGCAAAAAGGGCGAAGCGGTGCGGGACTTTGTTTGCTGCGAGCGCAGCGGCATACACCTTGCTGCCAGCGATGAACGCCGCATCATCTTCGTTATGCACGAGAAAGGTCGGCGGCGTGTGGGCGGAAACCGCAAGCTCGGGTGCAAGCTTGCCATTCATTTCGAGATAGGCGGGATAAACCAGCACGGCAAAGTCCGGTTGGCAGCGGAGTTGGTCCACCGCATCGATCAAAGCATACGAAGGATCCTTCAGATTGCTCGCCCGTGCGCTGAGGTGGCCGCCTGCGGAAAATCCCATCACGCCCACCTTCGCCGGATCTGCATTCCACTCCGCCGCACGTGATCGGGTGATGCGACAAGCACGCTGCAAGTCCTGCAAGGCTCCCTCACGATTGTCAGGGTTCCGGTATTTGAGAACCAGCGCCGTTATGCCATGGCGATTGAGCCACGCAGCGATTTCCGTGCCTTCCTTGTCGATCACCACATAACCATAACCTCCACCCGGGCACACAATCACCGCAGGCGATTGTTTCCGCGGCGATGGGAAAACCGTTAGAGTCGGCCGGCTCACATGGGTGATTCGGTGGAATTCATCCTTTGATGGCCGCTCCGCCTCGGGCTTGTCGGATCCTCGTCCCGGCATACGCCCCTCCGGCCAGATCTCAATTGTCTCCGGCGCTGCGGAAACAAGTCCCGCGTATAGGAAAACGAACCAGGAAATGAGGCATGCGAGTTTCATGTCGAAACGGATGATGCCTCATGGATGAAGGATTCCAACTTCATTGGCCAGCTTTGTTCGATGCACGTTTTATCCCGAAATGGCTTGCCTCAGTCCTTCCAATGGTTAGGACGTGGAATCCGGATTCGGGGAATGTTTGATTCTTCGCGGTCATCGGAATCTCAAACCTGCCATGAAGACTTCAGTTGCCCTCGTCGCGCTCCTCACCCACACAGTGCTCCTCGCATCCAGCTCGGCGGAGACCTACTCCGTCACCCGGCTCGACACCTTGCTTGGCGTAAAAGGTTATATCCAGCCCACCGCCATCAACAATGCAGGAAGCATCCTCTGCCAATTCCAACCCACCCTCTCCAGCCCCGCGCGGGCAACATTGTTCCGCAACAAGCAGAGCGGAAACGTCGACCTCGGCACGCTCGGCGGGACCAACAGCATCCCTTATGATCTCAACGCCCTCAACGTGGCGGTGGGCTTCGCGGAAAACAAAGACGGCATTGCACACGCCGTGGTTTTCACGCCGAATGGTTTGGCCATTGAGGACCTGGGCACCCTCGACAATTCCATCCCATCGCTCACCAGCGTCGCGACCAGCATCAATGATGACGGCGTAGTGGTGGGACAGTCTTATTCGACTCCCACCCTTTATCGCGCCACGCGATTCAG
>JALOTR010000194.1 GCA_025457805.1 Akkermansiaceae bacterium
GTTGAGCGGTTCGGAAACCGCCACCCTTTCCTACATTGGAACGGTGGATCTGGATCTTTCCGCAGCCAATACCACCGACGGGAACTTCTGGAGCATCGTTGATGTCGCTTCCTTCAGCGGCCCGACTCCCACACTGAATCCCGCTGCAGTCACCAGCACACACGGAGCGTTCAGCGAAGTCAGCCCCGGCACCTGGGAGCTGAGCTCGCCTTCAGACAAGTGGACCTTCTCCGAAGCCGATGGCTCCTTGATCTACGAGGTCACCGCCACCGACTACGAAATCTGGGGCTCCACCTACGGGCTCGGAGCAGGCAGCGAAAGCGGCGATCTCGACAACGATGGCATCACCAACTTCGAGGAATATGCCTTCGGCCTGCTCCCGAACAGCGGTGCCTCCGTCAACCCGATCGCGGCCCCGCTCGACAAGTCCACCGGCACCTTCTCCTACACCCGCCGCACCGACAGCGGCCTGTTCTACTCGGTCTGGTTCTCCACGGATCTTGCCGTCTGGACGGAGGACACCAGTGCCTTCGAGGGAACCCCGGTCCCGAGTGGCGAGAACGAAACCGTTCCAGTCACGCTCTCCTTGCTGCCAGGAAATCCCTTGCCCGCCAAACTCTTCATCCAAGTCCGCGCTGACTGAGAATCTCTCCTGAACCAAAAAACCTGTATCCAGAAAAATACCCAAGATGAAATCGAATCAAACAAGCGTGGCTGCACTGACCTGCACAGCGCTCATCGGAGCAGCCGCTTTGTCACAAGCTGCCATCCTCGTGTCGGAAGACTTCTCTTATGGCGACGGCGGACTTAACGGACAAAACGGTGGCACGGGCTTCAGCAATGCATGGACATCCGCCACCAACGTCACCGGTGGTGTCGTGACCGGAAATGATCCTTCGTTTCGAACCCTATCAGCCACATTCGGATCTACCGGAACCATCTGGATATCCTTTGACTGGGGGAACTCTTCAGCACCCGCACAAGATGCTTCTTATGGCGGGCTTACCTTATATATTGGCGGGAGTGAAAAGTTCCTCATCGGCAACACTTGGCCATCTCCGGCAAGCCATCAAGTATGGAGCATGAACGGCACTGGAGTCTCCTCGGAGCCGAATTACTCAGGAATGAAAACCGCCGTTGCCAAAATCACATTGGGCGCAGGGGCAACCAGCATGGTTGAGTTATGGGTAGCAGCGACCGGCTCCCCCGTCGATGTGAGCGGTGCCCCTTTACTCACCTCTACAGGCCGCGAACTCGCGGGCGTTGATGGCATCCGCATCAATGGCAGTGATTTCGGTGGCGGAGGAAACCAGCAAAGTTTTGACAACTTGCTCATCGGCACCTCCATGCTCGATGTCGATGCCATTCCAGAGCCCGGTGCCGCCCTCCTCGGTGGCCTCGGCACGCTCGCTCTTCTTCGCCGCCGCCGCGCATGAGCATGACCATTGTATCAGAAAGAGCAAAAGCCCGATTGCCCTGCACCGCTTTTGCCTCTTCCCGATAACTGATAACCGATAACAAACAACTGATAACTCACCCCTTTCCCCACAACACTTTGCCTCTGGAGGGGCAATCCCGAGGGCGGGGCACGATCTGGGTTTTCGTGTCCCGCCCTTCTTGTTGGACTTCAAAATGACGCTTTCGAGTTATGGACGTGGACTGCGGTCCGAGTCACCCTCAGTCGGCATTGCGTTTTGCTTCGCCGAGCTTGCCCGGGCAACGAGTTCCACCGGCACGCCATCACACGAACCATGAAATCAATCCTGCTCTGCCTTGCCTTCCTTGCTGACATTTCCGCTGCCATCTACCGCGTGGAAATGACCGGCAACGATGCCCATACCGGACTCGCAGATGCACCATGGCGGACGATCGCAAAAGCATGCAATTCGGTCGAATCCGATCAGGGACACATCATCCAGGTCGGCGAAGGGACTTTCACGGAAACCGAAATCCTCACCCTCAAGAGCGGCATCAGCCTGATCGGCGCAGGTTCCGGGAAAACCAGAATCCTCGTCAATCACCACTTCAACCTCACCGAGGCGGTCCCGAATGCGAATCCGCACGTGAACACCTTTCCCGAGCACTTCGTCATTCAAATGAATGGCAGCAACCAGATCGTCAAAGGCTTCGCCTTGGATGGCCAAACCAAGACCTGCCACGTAGGCATCTTCGCCCCATGGACACGCGATGTTATCTTCGAGGATCTTCACATTTCGAATTTCAGATATTGCGGACTCTGGGTGATCGATGCCAATGAAACCATCCTCCGTTTCAGCCGCTTCAAGAACAACACCTACGGCAATTCCAAGCCATCCGGCGAAGGCGGTGGGGATAGCGGAGCGGTCCAGTATCACCGCGGCAAAAACCTGGTCATCCATGGCAACCACATCGAGGAAACCGGCAATCTCGGACATGACAAGGGCGGTTATGCCATGAAGGCCCAGGATCGAAACTATTCGGTATCGGATTCGAACATCCTCGAAGGCCTGCGGATCCATAACAACACCCTGATCGTTCCCACCCGCGGCGCATGGGAAAACGGGATGGCTCCGGCCATTTCCGCCGAGTTTCTGGGCATGGCGTTGAAGGATTGTGAAATCCATCACAACATCATCAACAACCACATTTCCCTCGCAGTCAGCGCATCATTCGGCAAAGGCATCCGCATTCATCACAACTTCTTCAACCTCGGCTGGGGGCGTTATGCCTATGGCGTGGAAGCCATGATGGACCACGTGGAAATCGATCACAACCACTTCTTCGGTGGCATCTATCCGATCGCCGTGTGGGGCAAGCAGCCGAAGCACCACCACATCCACCACAACTTCTTCGAGGGAGCCTGCGCCGGGCCCTTCGTCAACCGTGAACTGCTCCAATACAAAGTCCCTGTCACCGGCCTTCGCTTCATCAACAACACCATCATCGATGACGGCGGCATCGGCCGGATCTTCGCCCTCCACGAAGCCAGCAGCTACGAGGCACGCAACAATCTGATCATCCGCACCCTCGACGCCAAAGACATCTGGGGCACGGAGATTCCCGGCAGGATTTCCCATAACTTCTTCCGCAATGTCACCCCGCGCGGCGACCAGGCCATGAGCGGAGACCCCGGAATCACCCTCGCCACGGGCCGCCCGCTCAAGGCTCCCTTCTATACCTTTCAACCCGCCTCCAGCATCGTGGACCAAGGCGATCTCATTCCCCCATTCACCGGCTCTTTTTCCGGCAGCGCTCCGGAACTCGGCGCGATTGAAAAAGGGCTTCCATTTCAAATTCCGTCTCACACACATGAAACCAACTGATACCACTCCGGCGCTTTCCCGCCGCAACATCCTCAAAGGCGGCATCGCCACCTTGTTCTGCGGCTCCGCGCCCATGATTCTCTCCTCCCGCGTCCTCGGCCGCGCCGGTCAGACCGGGCCGAACAGCCTCATCCGCATGGGCGTGATCGGCAATGGCCTGATCTCGGAAGGCCACCGCGGCTACGCCCTCACCTCCGGCCAAACCAGCCTCGCCGCGCTCTGCGATGTGAACCGCCAGGTGCTTGAAAACCTCTCCGGACAAATCAAGGCCAACGGCGGCTCGTGCGATACCTACACCGACCACCGCGAGTTATGTGCCCGCACCGATATCGACGCCGTGTTCGTCACCACACCCGACCACTGGCACGCCGCCATCTCCATCGATGCCATGCGCAATGGCAAGGATGTCTATGTGGAAAAACCGATGACACTCACCATCGAGGAAGGCAAAGCCATGTGTGCCGCAGCCGCACGTTACGGCCGCATCGTCCAGGTCGGCTCGCAACAACGTTCCAACGACTCCTTCCGCAAGGCCGCCGAACTTGTTCTCAACGGCTACATCGGCAAGGTCCACACCGTCGTCACCCAACTCGGTGAATTCCCCCCGCCGACGCAGTTTTCCGCCGAACCCGTGCCTGCGCATCTCGACTACGACCGCTGGCTTGGCCCGGCACCGTGGGAGCCTTACAACGCGGAACGCGTGGTCGGCAACTACGGCGGCGGCTGGCGCCGATTCTGGGAATACGGCTCCCGCAAAAATGGCGATTGGGGCGCACACCATTTTGATATCATCCAATGGGCGCTCGGCATGGACGAGTCCGGACCCACTCTTTTTGTCCCCAAGGGCGTCGATGGCGACCACCAATATCATGTCTATGCAGACGGCACCAAGGTCATCCGCGATGGCGATTCCAAGGGCGCGATGATCCGTTTCATCGGTGAAAAAGGCGAGGTCCACGTCGGCCGCGATGATGCCTTTGTCACCATCCCCGCCGAGTTGAAATCCATGGCCCTCAAATCCAGTGACAAGCGCCTCTATGTTTCCGGCGACCACCGCCGCGACTGGTTGCAGGCCATACGCACCCGCTCGCAACCGATCTGCCACGTCGGCATCGGCCACCGCACCGGCACCATCTGTCAGTTGAGCGGCATCGCCGAAATTCTCGGTCGCGCCGTGAAATGGGACCCCGCCACCGAGCAGGTCGTCGATGATGCCGTCGCCACCCGCATGATGGACCGCCCGCGCCGCGCTCCCTACGCCCTTCCATTCTAACAATTGTATAACCATGAAAATTCTCCCATCACTTTATATCTTCCTTGGTCTCGCTTCCTCCTTGTTCGCCCTTGATGCCGCAGGGCTTGCCGGGGTAGCCGCGAAGTTTTCCGATCCATCCGGGGATGCCCAATATGCCGCACGCGCCGAACTCAACCGGATGATCGATCAGGCCACCGCACCGGGTGTCGCAGAGAGCGCTGCCGCCATCGCTGCGGTCGTGGAAATCCTCGCCAAACCCGAGACACCCGCCGAGGCGAAGAAATATCTGCTTCGCGCCCTCGCCCGCGTCGGCAGTGCCGAGTCCGTGCCTGCCGCCATCGCCTTGTTCCAAGGCCCGGATGCAATGCTCCAAGAGGAGGCCCGCCAGGTGCTTGGCTCCCTGAATGACCCGAAGGCCATTGCCGCTCTCACGGAAAGCATCAAGTCCGCCAGCAGCCCGCAGGAGCAGATCGCCTTGCTGGATTCGCTCGCCCATCTTCGCTCCACCGCCGCCGTCCCGGCCATCGCCGCGATGATCACCAAGCCGGACGCCGCACTCGCACTAGCCGCCATCGATGCCCTCGGAAGAATCGGTGGCCCGGAAGTGATCCAAGGACTCGGGAAACTCCGCAGCTCCACCACCCTCACGGAACCGATCAAGTTGGAGATCGATCGCGCCTTGCTCTTCGCCGCCAAAGGGGAAGACAAAGTGGCCCGCAAAATCTATCAGACCACGGCTTCCCCCGAGGTCAAGTTGCAGGCATTTCTTGTTCTGAGCCAAGCCGGATCCGCTGCGGAAATCATCCGGGATGCGATGAAATCCAACGACGCCGACCTGCGCCTCGCCGCCCTGAAACGCGGTTTGGAAACCAACCAGGCCGAATTGCTGCAAGGCGGACTGGATCGCAGCACGGATCCGTTTTCCAGCAGTGAGCGCCTGCTGATTCTCAACCACCTGCCAAGCCTCCAACCTGCCGACGCCGCTGCGGAAATTGCCATCGGAGCACTCAAGTCGGAGGATGCGGAACAACGCGCCGCAGCCATTTCCGCGCTCGGGCTGCTCGGAGGAAAAGCGGCCTTCGATGCCCTGCTGCCGCTGCTTGCCGAAGGGGAACCCACCATCAGCCGCGCGGTTTCCCAAGCCATCGCCCGCATCAATGCACCCGGTGCGGATGAATCGCTCCTTGCGGCCATTCAAGGCCCGGCCGGTCCCGCCAAACAGCTTGCCATCAAGGCCGCCGCCAGCCGCTCGCTGCCCGGCGTGCTGCCCATGCTGGTGAACCTCATCCAAGGCCCTGAAAAAGATGCCGCCCAGGAAGCCATGCGATCCCTCTACGCCATCGGCGGGATCGATGAACTCAAGACTCTCTGCGCCGCCTCCCAAGCCGCGACCGATGCACAAGTCCGCAGCAGCCTCGGCTCATTCTGCAAGCGCCTTGCCTCACGCCTCGGCACCGATGAGGCCAAGCAATTGGCAGAGTCCCTCAAAGCGGATTGATCCGCCGGACTCATCAGAAGCAATTTCCACTCCATCACCGATCGTATCATTGTCAT
>JALOTR010000195.1 GCA_025457805.1 Akkermansiaceae bacterium
GCAGGAGAATGGGGGCAGGAGAATGGGGGCAGGAGAATGGGGGCAGGAGAATGAGGGGCAGGAGATGAGGGGCAGGAGAATGAGGGCAGGAGAATGAGGGCAGGAGAATGAGGGCAGGAGAATGGGGGCAGGAGAATGAGGGGCAGGAGGGGTTCCTGATTCTCAGCCATTCTTCTGTCAGGATCTCGTTGAGATGTGTGCTTGACGAACCCTTTGGACTCCCATTCTCATGATTGACGTGTTCACTTATCCCGTCAGCTTTGCAATGGGGTGCTAATTCATCATCATTTCTGTGGTAAGGACCAATGCTTTCATCAACGTCCCTTCCATAGAGAGGCCATCGATCCAAATGGCAGGAGAATGAAGCCCTGATTTTCAGCCATTCTTCGGCCGATATTCACCTGCCAATAAATCTTAAATCCATGCCCATAGAACCCACCCTTCACCTTGAGTCAGTGTCCGACGAGCAGTTCGCCGAGATCGACAAGGTGGTAATGGCTTGTGCCTATGCGGTTCATAATAAATTCGGTCGTCTTTTTGATGAGCGTGTCTATGAAAATGATCTGGCGGCCCGCCTGCGTGCCGAGGGTTTTGACGTGCACACCCAAGTCCCGGTATCATTGTCGCACGGCGGCTTTCGGAAGACTTTTTTTCTCGATCTTGTGGTCAATCAGATGCTTTACGAAATCAAAGTGGTGGGAGCTCTTGTCGACGAACATGACGCGCAAGCCTTGAACTATGCAATGCTACAGAATATCCGCTTGGTGAAGCTCGTCAACTTCGGTGAGTGCAGAGTGCGTGGCAAGTTACTTCCGAATGCTGTTCGTTTTGAAGAACGATTCAGGCCAATTTTTGGGAAATCAGGTTTCCATGTCCTCACTCCGCAATGTGAGTACTTGGTGGATCATTTGGAGTCCATTTGTCATGATTGGGGCACCCACCTGTCCCGCCAGCTTTACAATGAGGCGCTGGTTTACTATTTCGGTGGCGAGGCCCATTGCGTGGAGCGAGTTGATCTGTACGATGGTGATAAGGTGCTTGGCACCCACCGGGTTCAGTTCTACAGCCATGATCGGGCATTTGCGGTCACTTCGCTCCAGCGTGATCAGGCAGCCTACCGTAGCCACTTGAATGTTCTGCTCTCCCATACTCCCTTAAAATCCATCCAATGGATCAACCTCAGTCGTGCGTGCATCGAGATCACCACGATAGAAAGACCTTCGATCAGAATGGCAGGAGGATGATTTTCCGATTTTCAACCATTCTCCTGCCTTCATTCTTCTGCCAATAAGATTCCCTCCATGACCACCCGTCGCGACTTTCTTCAAACTGGAGCGATCGCTTCGTTCCTTCTATTTCCTCCGCAGTCGCTGTTTGCCGCCGAGGGCGTGCCGCAGTCGGTGAGGGAACTGTGGGCGGGTTTTGATCCGCGAAAGGACCCGCTGGAAGTGGAGGTGATCCGCGTGTGGAAGGAGGATGGCGCGGTGTTGCGGCACGTGCGGTATCTCATCGGCACCTTCAAAGGCAAACCGGCGCGGATGGCGGCCGTGTATGGTTTTCCGGAAGGGGCGAAGAAAAAGCTGCCGGCGGTGATGCACATTCATGGCGGCGGCCAGCGAGGCTCGGTGAGCGAGGTAAAGCTGCTCGTGGCGCGGGGTTATGCGGCACTTTCGGTGAACTGGGGTGGCAGCAGTACGGGCAAGGCACCGATCAACGCCTGCGAGAACGCCGAGCCCGGCGATCCGAACACCGACTGGGGCGCGGTCGATCCCACTCAGCTCAACGCTGAACGCTACAGCTCGATTTTACCGGGACCGAAGCAGGTTTTCGAGGATCGCCAGCATCCGAAGAACAACAACTGGTATCTGCTCACGCTTGGCTGTCGTCGCGGGCTGACCTTTCTTGAACGGCAGCCGGAGGTCGATGCAGAGCGCCTCGGTGTCCATGGTTACTCGATGGGCGGAAACCTCACGATGTATGTCGCAGGCAGCGACCCTCGTGTGAAGGCTGCGGTTCCTGCCGTGGGCGGAGCGGGATGGCGGTGGCAGGATCATGAATTCATCGGTGGCCTTGCGCGGCAGGACCACGTTCAGGGCGATATCGATCTTTTCCGCCGGACGCTCAGCTTTGAAAGCTACGCGCCACTCATTCAGTGTCCGGTATTGCATCGCAGCGCCACGAACGACTTTCACGGGTGGATGGATGATGTGTATCGTACCAACGCGCTCATTCCAAACCAGCCCACTCGGTTCAGTTGGGTCACCCACATGAACCACCACCTCACTCCCGAGGTTGCCATCGCCATGCCGCTATGGTTCGACCAGCATCTCAAAGGCGGTCTCGCCTTGCCTGAGACACCGCAAAGTGAGCTGAATCTGAAATCGGAAAATGGTGTGCCTACCCTGATCGTACGGCCGGATTCGAAAACGCTGCCGGTGGCCCGAGTGGAGATCTACTACGCTACCGACCCCGATCCACGTGCTCGCTTCTGGCGCAGTGCCGAGGTGAGAAATGAGTCAGGTGAATACGTCGCCGAACTGCCGATCCACACTCACGACCTGCCGCTCTTTGCGTTTGCAAATGTTTACCACACGCTGCCCAAGTCCGAATCGCTCGCTCAGATCCCCGGCTATGCCAAACCGATCACCGAACTCTGCCTCAGCAGCCTTTTGCACTCTAACAGCTCCGGTGAAATCAGACTGGCGAAGCCGAAGCTGACGGCGAAAGTCTCCACGCTCATCGATGACTTTACCCAAGGCACCCGCGATTGGTATCTCCTGAACGCTGGTAATGCCACGCATCAGCAATTGTGGACGCGCAAGGTCACGGATCCCCTCTGGCGTGGCCCGGAAGGGTCCAAACTGCACATCACGCTCAAACTCCCGCAGACCAACCGCCTTAGCATCGTGCTCCTGGAAAACGAATGGCGCAGCTATCGTGGTCCCCGCCGCACCTTCGTCTGCCAGCGCGAGATCCAGGGCTCCGATGCGCCGCAAACGCTCACCTTTGAGTTGGGCGATTTCATCTCCGCCGATGGCCCGCCTACCCGCTGGTCGGAAATCGACCAACTCGGCCTCTGCGCCAACCACGGTCTTCCCGCCAACGAAGTCCCACGATGGAAAGGCCCCGCACCGGAATACCTGCGGGTGGCTTGGGAGTGATCCGCGATCGAGGGCAAATGAGTTTGGAACGACGAAATCAGCAAGAAGGACGGAAGGTGGGACATGCTTTCGCTGGAAGCCGGGAGACTTGGTGCGATATCAGCCCGCTTCCAGTGGACCTTCCGCAATTTCTCCTGATTTGAGGAGCGGCAGGTCCCTGATTCAAGGAAGTCTCAGTGTGGTGAACTCCGTCCAGTTTCCCGGGACTGTTGGGACGGGGGAGGGTGCTCACTCGATTTTGGGATGGACGAGGTTTCTGGAAGTCGGTCTCATCACGGGCGGAGAGACAGGTATTCCGGCGGACCTGATTCTCGTTTTCCGGAGGCATCGCAAACGGCAGTGGTGCTTCTTCGGAAATCTTTAGACCGTCGTCATCGTTCTTGAAATCCTCGCCATCGAGTTGCTGCTCGCGCATGCGCTCATCGTTTCCACCTGAGATCCAAGCTCCTTTGAACCCCTTATGAAACTGCGCAAACTTCCCATCATCACTCTCTTCATCGGTGCCGTCCTTGGCATGGGCCCGCATGATCGAGCCCATGCCGAAGGGGCCGATGCGCCGCAAGCCGAAGTCACCGAACCCAAGCCCGGCACTCCGGAACGCAAGGCAATCATGGATGCCATGCGGGTTCCGGTTTCCAAGCATGTCGGGAAGTCCGTCACCTTCACCGGCGAGGTTCGGGTGAAGGGGGATTGGGCATGCTTCCGCGGAAATGTTGCTCCGACCGATGGCAAGGTCCCGGAAGATGAGGACATTGCGGCAGATCTCGAATTGGACTTTTTCGCGCTCCTCGAAAAGGACGGGGATGGCAAGTGGCAGGTCAAACACTGGGGATTTTCCGGCGACATCAGCGTCAGTGAGGAAGCGCGGGAAAAGTTCCCCGAGGCACCTGAGGAGTTGTTTGAGTGATCGCTGAATCGAAAATGATCTTGAAGAACGCGAGCGATGGCCAACGGTGATTCCCTTTTCTTCCTTGTCGGCCCGGAAAACAGCAAAGCTCTGTCACGCGGAATCCCCCTCTCATGAAATGCCTTGCCCTTCTTTGGTTTTCACTGGTTGCGATGCTGGGGGCGCAAGAGGTTGAGCCGCAAAAACCCAATATCATCCTCATCATCGCCGATGACCTGGGCTTTTCCGATCTGGGTTGTTACGGCGGTGAGATCAAAACCCCGCAACTCGACACGCTTGCCAAGGGTGGTTTGCGCTTCACGCAGTTCTACAACACCGCGCGATGCTGGCCGACCCGTGGGGCCTTGCTCACCGGATACTACGCCCAGCAGATCCAGCGCGATGCCTTGCCAGAGCATCGTGGCGGAGCCATGGGAACACGCCCGCAGTGGGCTCCCCTGCTGCCAGCCCTTCTCAAACCGGCCGGCTATCGTTCCTACATCAGTGGCAAGTGGCACATCGATGGCAAGGCTGGCGCGGCAGGTTTCGATCGATCCCTCATCATCAACAATCCGGGCAACTTTTATTCGACCCGAGGCATGGTGCGGGATGATAGGCCTTTTGAGCCACCGGCATCGAAGGACTTTTTTCTGACTGACTACACCGCCAGTCATGCCGTGGAGTGTTTGCAAGAGCATGCGAGGGAGCACGGCGACAAACCGTTCTTTCACTACATCGCCTTCCACGCACCCCACTTTCCTTTGCAAGCGCCGCAGGAGGATATCGATCCCTATCTCGGCACTTATCTTCGCGGTTGGGAGTCGATACGCGAAGCCCGCTATCAGAAGCTCCGCGCGATGGGCATCATCGATACCCCTCTTTCCGCCGTGGAGCGCGACATCGGTGCTCCTTATCCTTTTCCGGAGGACTTGAAAAAACTCGGTCCAGGCGAGATGGATCGACCGGTCGAGTGGAAATCCCTCAATGAAACCCAGCAGCGATTCCAAGCCACCAAAATGGCGATCCACGCGGCCATGGTGGATCGCATGGATCGGGAAATCGGCAAAATCATGGCGCAGCTCAAATCCATGGGGGCGTATGAAAACACGCTGATCCTCTTTTGCTCCGACAACGGTGCCACCGCTGAGATCATGGTTCGCGATGGTGGCCATGATCCCATGGCCCGCATGGGCAGTGCCGAGAGCTATCTTTGCCTTGGCGCGGGCTTTTCCAGTGTGTGCAACACTCCCTTTCGTCGGCACAAGACATGGGTTCATGAAGGAGGCATATCGAGCCCTCTCATCGCGCACTGGCCGGCGGGCATCGCGGCCCGTGGGGAGCTGCGTCATACTCCGGCGCATGTCATCGACTTTGTGCCAACAGCCTTGGCGTTGGCAGGTGTGGAAAAGCCCGAAACGATCGCGGGACTCACGGTGCCCGATGCTCCCGGAAAGAGCCTGCTGCCTGCGTTGGCGAAGGACCTCACCGTGGAGCGTCCGAGCCTTTGGTGGCTCCACGAAGGCAACCGTGCTCTGCGGGTGGGCGATTGGAAGCTGGTCGCCGCCAAGCAAGAGCCGTGGGAGCTTTACGATCTATCGACCGACCGTGCCGAGCAAAACAACCTGGCCGCGTCCATGCCGGAGAAAGTGAAAGAACTGTCCGCAGCATGGGAAAGGCAGACGGAGGCCTTCACTGCTCAAGCCAAATCCTCGCAGAGCCGATGAGCGGATGCTGCTGGATGAAATGATCCTTAATGAGAGTGGCAAGATCTCGGAAGTTCTCTATCATCTCCGCCAATGAGCGAACCCCCACCCCTCCCGCGACGCATCCGCAGTGCGATCTTTTACGGCCGGATGGCGGGTGGCATCCGATTCGATACAAGCAAACTCCTCGCCGAGAAAATCGAAGACGCGCATCGCCAGGCGGAGGAGTGGCTGGCCAGCAAGCCGGAGCTGGAGATCATTTCGATCACCAACGGCCACGCCGCTTCGGGAGAATGGATCAACATGGTTTTTGTGACGGTTTGGTATCGGGAATAGGCAA
>JALOTR010000196.1 GCA_025457805.1 Akkermansiaceae bacterium
TTCCTCATCGGTGAGGATTTCATCGAAAAGGTGAAGGTCGCGGTTGGCGGTGGCGTAAGCGCGGAGTTCTTCCTCGTTGGTGAAATAGAGCACGCTCTCGTCGTTGCCCTCGCGGATGCGGACCATGTATTCCGGCAGGCGACCATCGGCAGGACGGGCGGCGAGGTAATCGCGGAAACTGCCGCCATTGCCTTCGATGGAACGGGTGAAGCGGGAACGTGAGGAGAGTGTTTCAAGGATGCCCTTCAATTGATCTGCCGCGAAAGTACGGGATTGATTGTAGGTGCGGAGGATGACCTCGCCGGCTCCGAGTTCGATGAGGATGTTGTTGAGTTGATCGTTGTCCTGCACGTATTCCGAACGCTTCTTGCGGGTGACCAGATAGAGCGGCGGCTGCGCGATGTAGAGGAAACCACGTTTCACGAGTTCCGGCATGTGGCGGCAGAAGAAGGTGAGCAGCAAGGTGCGGATGTGCGAGCCATCGACGTCGGCATCGGTCATGATCACGACTTTGTGATAACGGACCTTGTCGATGTTGAAGGAACCTTCCTGTTCGCCATCGCCGATGCCTGCGCCGATTGCGGTGATGAGGTTTTGGATTTCCTTGTTCTGGAGCGCGCGGTGGAGGCGGGCTTTCTCGACGTTGATGAGTTTTCCGCGCAGTGGCAGGATGGCCTGCGTGCGGCGATCGCGGCCTTGTTTGGCCGAGCCACCTGCGGAGTCACCTTCGACAATGTATAACTCGGACTTCGCGGGATCGCGCTCCGAGCAGTCGGCCAGCTTGCCGGGAAGACCACCGCCGGAGAGGGCGGATTTGCGAACGGTTTCGCGTGCTTTGCGGGCGGCTTCGCGGGCGCGGGCGGCGTTGACGGATTTTTCGATGACCTTGCGGGCGAGCGCTGGGTTTTCATCGAAGTATTGCATGATGCCCTCGTAAACGATCGAGGAAACCACGCCTTCGATCTCAGTGTTGACGAGTTTGTCCTTCGTCTGCGAGCTGAAACGCGGGTTTGGCATCTTCACGGAGATGACACAAACGAGGCCTTCTCTAACATCATCGCCGGAGAGTGCGGGATCCTTGTCCTTGAGGATCTTGTTGACCTTGGCGTATTGGTTGATGCCGCGGGTGAGGGCGGTGCGGAAACCTGTTAGATGGGTGCCGCCATCGCCATTGGGGATGGAGTTGGCGAAACAGAGGATCTGATCGTTGTAGGAATCGTTGTATTGGAAAACGACATCGGCGAAGACATCGTCGGTGGTTTGTTTGCCGTCGTAGTCGAGTTCGATCTGGCGCTTGCCATTGAGGACGACCGGATCGTCGTGAATGACAGTTTTGTTTTCACCGAGCTGGATCACGAACTCCTCGATGCCCTTGGCGTAGTAGAACGATGTCTTTTTCGCGGATTCCGGGCGCTCGTCTTCGAGATCGATGATCAAGCCGGGGTTGAGGAAGGCGAGTTCGCGCAGGCGGGTGGCGAGGCGGTCGAACTTGAATTCGATGGTATCGACAAAGATGGTGGCGTCCGGGAAGAAGGTGATGGTCGTGCCGGTTCTGTTCGGATCGACCTCGCCGACGACGTGGAGTGGCTCGGTGGTTTTGCCGCGCTCGAAGGCGATGCGATGGACCTTGCCATTGCGCATGATGTCGGCGCGGAACCAATCGGCGAGGGCGTTCACGCACTTCGCGCCGACGCCGTGGAGACCGCCGGAGTATTTGTAGGCGCCTTGGCCGAATTTGCCGCCGGCGTGGAGATTGGTGAGCACGAGTTCCACGGCGGGGATGCCGAATTTCGGGTGCATGTCCACCGGGATGCCGCGGCCATTGTCCGAGATCGAAACCGAGCCATCGACGTGGATGGCCACCTTGATGCGCGAGCAGTAGCCGGCGAGGTGCTCGTCGATCGAGTTGTCCAAAACCTCGAACACGCAGTGGTGGAGGCCGCGCTCATCGGGATCGCCGATATACATGCCCGGACGCTTGCGGACGGCCTCCAGACCTTCGAGTTTGTCGATCTGTGCGGCGTCGTATTGCTGCTCGGTGGCGACCTTGGTTTGGGCTTGTTGGGGCTCTTGGGAGGACTCGGACATAAGGCGGGGAAAATCTCTGAAATCCACGCCTTGGAAACAAGGAACTTCTTTCGGAAAAGGTGGTTTTCGCAGTCGGGCATTTTTCGTCCCAACTGATTGATCGCGAAGGGATTATTTCCCCATCCAATCCTTCATGAACCAGATGACGGCGAGGCATGCGCAAAAGGCCACCACAAACAGCGCGAGGACCTTGAGGGTTTTGGCGGATTCGCGTTGGGCGAGGTGGGTTTGATCGACGATGGAATCCGCCGGAATGCGGCCCCTGCGGCGGGGTTCGCGAGGGGACGACTGGCGTTTGACAGGGAAGGCGGAGACGGGTTCCGAGGGTTCTGCAGCCGCTGGCGGGGCAGGGGACGTGATCCAGGCCTGGCAGGACGGGCAGGGGCCGCTGGTGCCTGCCATGGACGCCGGGACGGAGAGCGTAAGGCCACAGGAGCCGCAGCGGAAGGCAATCGGCGGGGGATCGGCTGCCGCTGAAGGGTCCATGAGGGAAACAAGGTGGGAAACTCAGTCCGAGAGCCCCAGGCAGGCGCGCTGCCAGTTCAGAAGCACGTCGGATGGCTTGGCATCGCCGGCTGCGAGCGACTCAAGAATGGCGCGCGGGGCAATGAGTGAGCCTTCGATGTCCAGTTTGGCGGCGGCGTCCTCGCGGGACTTGATGAGCGCGTCCACCTTGCGCTCGAAATCGCGATCGCGCTTGCGGCGCTTGCCGCTGGGGCGCTCGGGCCATTCGGACTGGGGCATGGCCTCGATGGCGGCGATGGTGGCGCGGTAACGCTTGATGCGGTCCGGGCGGAAATGATGGGGAAGCTGGATGGTTTTCCCGGCGGCGAGATCGATGCTCCACTCAAGGAGCTGGCGATTGGTCACGACCATGAAAGATGGCCGATCCCAGGCCTTGGCCTCGGCATCGCGCCAATGCCAAAGCCCACGGAGAAATGCGAGCCCGCGGGCTTCTAGCTTGCCGGAGCCTTGGACACGCCAGTTTTCTTCCTTGGAATCGTCCCGATCCAGCACGCGCTGGCGGGCGGCGGTGCAGCTTTCCTCAAACCATTCGTAGCGCCCGAGCTCCTTGAGCTTGGCGACGATGATATCGCCCATTTCCAGCAGGTAATCGACGTCGTTGAGGGCGTATTCGATCATCTTTTCCGACAGCGGGCGCTTGCCCCAATCGGCTTTTTGCGAGGATTTGGAGAGTTCGATGCCGAAATAATGATTCACCAGATCGCCGAGACCGAAACGCCGCGCACCCAGCAAACGGGCACCGATCTGGGTGTCATAAACGACCGCCGGGAGCTCACCGAACTGGCGCTTGAACATCGTCATGTCGTAGTCCGCCCCGTGCATCCAGACGGTGGCGACGGACAAATATTCGCCAAGCGGCGAGAGATCCTCGATGGCGAGGGGATCGATGAGCACCGAGTTCCCGCGGACGGCGAACTGGATCAAACACAAGGATTCCCGGTAGCGGTGAAGACTGTCCGCTTCCGTATCAATCGCGCAGATGGGAGCTGCTGTCCCATTTCTGCTTTGTTCGAGGTGGCGGACCAACCGCTCTGTGGAATCGATCATGTTTTGACGCATCGGCCGGGCAAGCGGCATTGGATTAACGTGAAATAAGCGCCTTTTTGGTCAGGGATTGTGAGTTTCGGGGGGCATTTCCCGCGTATTCCCAGCCATTTCCCTTGCGGGGCGGGGCCGGGACCACTGCAAACCATGGGGTTTTCATGCAATCCATGGCCGCAGGATGGGATTGAGCCCCCGGGGTGACAAGTGGAAATTCCCGGAAACGGATTGCAGATTGCAAGACCATGTAAATACCGGCCCTTTTCCGCGGGGCTCAAGCCACTTGGAATGCCTCCGCTTGCTCGCGGGTGAGCTCCATCACCTGCCATGGCAATCCATGCGCATTGAGGTCCGCCATGAAGGCGTCCGGATCGTGCTGTTCGATGTTCCAGACACCCGGTTTTTTCCAATCGCCCGCCAGCATCTGCTTGGCACCGATCATCGCCGGGACGCCAGTAGTGTAGGAAATCGCCTGCGATCCCACTTCCGCGAAGCAGGCCTCGTGGTCACAGATGTTGTAAATGTAGATCGCCTTGAAATTTCCATCCTTGAGGCCGGTGATCACGTTGCCGATGCAGGTGCGGCCTTTGGTGGACTTGCCGAGGTCGCCCGGATCCGGGAGCACGGCCTTGAGGAATTGCAGCGGGATGATTTCCACGCCGTTGTAAATCACCGGGTCGATGCGCGTCATGCCGACATTGCCGAGCACTTCGAGGTGCTTGAGATAGTTTGGCGAAAACGACATCCAGAACTGCGCCCGTTTGATCGTGGGGATGTGTTTGACGAGCGATTCGAGCTCTTCGTGATACATCCGGTAGATCTCGTAGGTGCCGACGCCTTGCGGGCACTCGAACGGCTGGTGCAGCGACATCGGCGGGGTTTCCACGAACTCGCCGTCCTCGTAGTGGCGGCACTCGGCGGTGACTTCGCGGATGTTGATTTCCGGGTTGAAATTGGTGGCAAAGGCCTTGCCGTGGTTGCCGCCATTCACGTCGATGATGTCGAGCGTGTGGATTTCATCGAAATGATGCTTCAGCGCCCAAGCGGTGAAAACATTGGTCACGCCGGGGTCGAAACCGGAGCCCAGCAGCGCCGAAAGCCCCGCCTTGAGGAAACGTTCCTGATACGCCCACTGCCAGGAATACTCGAACTTCGCCACGTCCTTCGGCTCGTAATTCGCCGTATCCATGTAATCACAACCCGCCGCCAGACAGGCATCCATCAGATGCAGGTCCTGATAGGGCAGGGCCACGTTGATCAACAGGGTGGCGCCGGTTTTGCGGATCAAATCAGCGGTTTCCGCGGAATTATCCGCATCCACCTGAGCGGTGGCGATGGTCCGGCCGGTGCGTTGTTTGACCTCCGCAGCGATCGCATCGCACTTGGAAACGGTGCGCGAGGCCAGGGTGATTTCGCCGAAGACTTCGGGGACCATGGCGCACTTGTGGGCGACGACATTGCCGACTCCGCCGGCTCCGATGATGAGGACTTTGTTCATGAGGTTTGGACGCGACAAGGGGTGGGGGAAACGGGGCAAGCTGGCAAGTCGGAAGCAATCCGGAATTTCCCGACAACTTTTGCATCGCACGGCGTTTCCATCCTTGCAAGGCTGTCGCCGCGCCCAACATTCCGAGATTCTTCCATGAAAATCCACCAACCTACCGTAAAAATCCGCCGCCGCGGCGGTTTCACCCTTCTTGAAATGGTCATCGTGCTTGGCATCATTGCCATGATCCTCGGTGGAGCCATCTTCGCCATGCGCGGCATCGGCGACGCCGCGAAACTCCGCCAAGTGGAGTCCGACTTCAAGAGCTTCCAGAGCGCCTTCGCGATGTATAAACTCAATGCCGGCAACTACCCGACCTCGCAGCAAGGCTTCAAGGCCCTCGTGGAAAAGCCGTCCAGCACTCCCGTCCCGCGCCGCTGGGTGCAGGTGATGAGCAAGATCCCGCTCGATCCATGGGATCAGGATTATATCTACCGTTTCCCCGGCAAAAAGCGCGCGAACGAGTTTGAAATGATCTCCAAAGGCCCGGACGGCCAGGAAAACACCGGTGATGATCTCAGCAGCCAAGACGAGTAATCCCCGGCACCGCCGCGCGGGCTTCACGCTCATCGAGATTGTCATGGTGCTCGGCATCGCCGCGATCGTGATGGGCGGAGCGGTGGGCATGATGATCTATTCCTCGGACGAGCGCGTGCTCCGCGATGCCTCCGGCGAGATCGAAATGCTCGCCAAGCGCGCCCGCACCACCTCCATCCTGCAACAGACACCCTACGCACTGGAATTCCGTGAAGGCATCGTCCGCCTCATGCCGCTCGCCCAAGCCGGACGGGATGAAAAAAAGACCGCCCTCGGCAACAATGTCGGCGGCACCGAGGTGGACAGCGAAGGCGGTGAGCGATGGGAATTCGCC
>JALOTR010000197.1 GCA_025457805.1 Akkermansiaceae bacterium
CGCTGCGGAAGGAAGATTCGTTTTGAAACAAGGATTTCGACCCCAATCCGAGATAGGAAAGCACCGCCACGAAGAGCACCAGGATCCCGATGCCGCCCAGCCATTGGGTGACCGAGCGCCAGAGCAGGATTCCGCGTGGCCAGATCTCGATGTCCGTCATCACCGAAGATCCCGTGGTGGTAAACCCGGATGAGGATTCAAAAAACGCCTCCGCCGCATTCATTCCCGGCGAACACAGCATGTAAGGCAGCCCGCCGCAAAAGCTGCTGAGCAACCAGCCTAGGCCCACCACGATCACCGCCTCGCGCCGGGGGATGCGGCCGGTGATTTGCCGGAACCCACCTGCCCCGATCATCGCTGCGCCGATGCCCCCGGTGATGCCGGCGGATTGGAACATGGCCGCCATCGCCTCCGCATCGCCCGCCACCACATCCAGCAAGGCAAACACCCCGCAGCCCACCATCGCCACCGCCTCCAGCAAGAGCAGGATGCCGACGATTCTCAAGACCACGCGGGGATTCATAAAATCAGCAGATAGGGGTGTGGGCTCAATTCAATCATCATGCTTCCAGCAGGCGGACGAAGGCTTTGCGTGCCTCGTGAGCGACCACCGCGTAAAGGTGATCTCCCGCCATCAGGACATCCTGCGGAGCGGGGACTGCCGCATGGATTCCGCGGAGCTGGCCCACGATCACGGTGCCGGTGGGCCATGCCACCTCGTGCAGCATGTGGCCGGCGGCGATGGAGCCTTTTCCCACCCGGATTTCCAGGAGATCCGCCGTTTCGAAGGACTTTTGGATGTGGTAGCGATCGCTGGTGATGAAGCGTTGGATCTCCCGCCGCGTTGCCTCGCGGGGGCTGACGGCGGCGCGGATGCCGAGGTGCTTGCCGCTCGCGGAAATTACCGAAGCGTAGTCCGCGCGGTGGATGAGTGTGAGGCAATTTTTCACGCCCAAGGTGTGGGCCTGGAGGCAGGACATCACGTTGTCTTCATCGTCCGAACTGGTGGCGATGAAAAAATCCGCACCGCCCACTTGTTCCTCCTCGAGTTCGGTGACCAACGTGGCATCCGCCCGGATCACCGTGGTGTTGGTGAGGCGGTCGACGAGTTTGGCGCAGAGCGCAGGGTCTTTTTCGAAGACCCGCACGTCGCAATCCACGCTTTCCAGCATCTGGGCGAGTGAAAATCCGTATTCATTCCCACCGAAAATCACCACCCGCATGCGCTCCCGCTTGCCGGCCTTGCCTTGGAGTTTTGAGGAAAAATCGCGCAGTTTCCGCGGATCGCCGAAGATCGTCACCACATCGCCGGCGGCGAGGATCGTCTCCGCATCCGGCACGAAATGTTTTCCCTCGTGGCAAACCATCGCCAGGCGGATGCCGGACGGGGCGTTGAGTTTGCGGAGCGTGAGGCCCACGGCGTCGGCCTTTTCGCCGATGCGGACTTGCTGCAGCTCGATGCGACCGCGGGCGAGTTCCTCGACGACGAGCGAATCCGGATTGCGCACGTATTTTGCCAGTTCGATGGCGGTGAGGCGCTCCGAGCTGAACAAGTGGTCGATGCCGAAGTGGCCCTTGAAATCGAACAACCACTCCTCGCGTTGCAGTCCGGGATGCACGCGGCAGATCACCTTGGCCACGCCCATGTTCTTGGCCATCGAGGCGGACATGACGTTGGCTGTGTTCGATGAAGTCAGGGAAAGAAACAGATCGCATTCGCCCACATCCGCCTCCACCAGGTTTTCCACGCTGGAGCCATTGCCGTGGATCACCTTGGCATCGATGGCTTGGTCGAGTTCGGTGGCGAGGCGCTCGTCCTTCTCGATCACGGAAATGTTGTGGGACTCCTGTGACAGCACGGAAGCGAGGTGCCTGCCGATTTCCCCGGCGCCGACGATGATGATGTTCATGGACTTGTGACAGGCTGGCTCGTCCAACCGCCGGGGTTCATAACCGCCCCCGCCCCCGAGGGCAATGCCCAAGCAGGGGGACTCCCTAAGCAGAATCCCCACCATCCATCGCGCAACACCGCGTATTGTGGAAATTTTCCCCTCTGGATACTCTGCGAAGGTCAGTTCCCCCCATCTCCGGATCCCCCGCCGGAACATCGGTCTCCCGGTCCCCCCTCCGGGAGGCCACCTCGGGGGAGGGGGTGAAGACGGAGAGGCGGGGTTCGCTTTTCTGACCACTGAACTACTGAGGACCACAATGGGAGCCCAAGCGGACATAGCCGGAGGCAAATGGAACTGAGAAGAGGTTGGAAATTTCAGTTTTCTCAGTGGTTCTCAGTCATTCAGTGGTTCCGAAACCGGTCGCCATGACTTGCTTCAGAAACCACAACCGGCGCGGGTTGATGATTGTAATTCCCTTCGCAAACTTCTGGTGAATGGGTCCAAATTGATGACTTGATCTCAAGGTCAAATGACCGGTATCTTCGTTCATGATTTCGACCGCGCTGCAGGATTTGTTTGGAGGCAAGGCAGCAGAGGCGGTGCTGCTTTCGCTTTTTCATTACGGCGAATCCTACGGACGGGCCATATCTCGGGACTTTGTCGTCTCCTTGGATGGAGTCCAGCGTCAACTGGACCGCTTCGAAAGATCGGGAGCCATCGTTTGCAAATCGCAGGGCAGAACGCTTGTGTATGCTTGGAATCCGAAGTCGCGAGTGTCAGCGAAGCTCAGGGAGCTGACGGGTGTCATCTACGACGGTCTCAGCCTTGAGACAAAAGAAGCGCTGTTTCGCGAGCGGCGGCAGCCCAGGGCGAAAGACAAGCCGGTGATTCGGTGATCGGTGGGCTGAGCCCTTCACAAGTTATAAGATTTCCGTATTTTCGCGTGTAATAGATTCCCCCATTGCATCCGGCGGCTGGATAGGTTAGGGATCGTATTGGTTTAACCCATCAATGCCATGATCCGCATCACCACGCTCGCCATTGCCGCCGCTTTGCTTTCACCGGCATTCGGCCAGGCAACCGTCAACAATACCGCCCTCACTCCCGGTCAACGGGCGGAGGCGCTCTATCGCCAGGGACTGGCCGCCCAAAAGGCGGGCGATCCCGTGGCGGCCCAAAAGGCATTCTCGGAGGCTCTCAAGGCCAATCCGAATCACGCCCACGCCCGCTACAATCTCGGTCAGGTGAAAATCAACGCGCCGGCCATCGCCGCCCGCGGCCGTGAGGCCAAGTTCGGCGCGGTGATGATCCCTGAGTTCCGCATGGATGATGCCTCGCTCACCGAGGCGCTCGAAGCCTTGCGCATCATGATCGAGAGGGAATCCAAGGAAAAGATCACTCCGAACTTTGTCATTCAGGATCCCAAAAACCAACTCGGCTCCGCCAAAATCGCGCTCAATCTGAAAAACATGCCCAGCCGTGCGGTGATGCAATACATCCTCGACATGGGCGGTGCCAAGGCGCGTCACGATGAGTTCGCCATCGTCATCACGCCGAGAGGTTGAAGTTATAATGATATCAATTTCACGCCTCCTTCTCCCTCACCAGGTCGAGAAGGAGGCGATGCACATCGGCGGCGGAGTGGACAGGAGTCCGCGTGCCTAACAGAACCGGGCGTTCGTTTTCCGGCACCTTGTCACGGCCGTGGGAGCCTTTGACCAGCGAGGCATCCAGTGGAATCACCTCCATAAGCCCGCGCAGGCCGAGTTTTTTCTTGAGCAGGAATTTTGCGATTTCGAGTTTGGGAAAACGGATCGCGGGATCGATGAACAACTCGCAGGGATCGTAGCCGGGTTTGCGGTGGATATCGATGGTCCGCGCATAATCTGGTGCCACGGCATCGTCCTCCCAGAAATAATAAGTAAACCACGCATCGGGCTCTGCCACGGCGATGAAGTCGCCCGCGCGATCGGTAGCAATGCCATTTCCCCAGTTGTTCGCGGGCGTTCTCACTTCATCGATACCAGGAGTGTTATCTAACAAATCCATCACCTCATCACGGATCGAAGGATCGTTCACATAAATATGGGCCACCTGGTGGTCCGCCACGGCGAAGGCGCGGCAGCCGCCACAATCGAGTGTCTCGCGGCCGAGTTCGTCCTTGATCGAGAGCCAGCCCTTGGCGCGGAACAGGCGGTTGAGATGGATCGGGCGCTTGACCGGAGATATGCCATATTCTGATAGAATGATGACCCGCACGCCGCGTTGTTCGTAAAAGCGGATGAGATCCCCGGCGAGCGCATCGATTTTTCCCAACTCGGCAGGAATGTTTGGTGCCAGCGGTCCGTCTTTTTGCAGGGGATAATCGAGATGCGGGAGATAGACCAAACTCAGCGTGGGCGAATGTTTGGTTTCCACCCACTTCGCGGAATCGGCGATCCATTGTGATGACTCAATCCCCGCCGCCGGTCCCCAGAAGGCGCGAAAGGGAAACTCGCCGAGGTCTTGTTTGATCTCCTCGCGCATGCGCATCGGCTGCGTGTGGACATCGAAGACCTTGCGTCCGTCCGCCGGATAGAGCGGTCTTGGAGTGATGGAAAAATCCGCGCTGGAATGCATGTTATACCACCAGAACAACTTCGCGCAGGTGAAACCGGGAATCTCGCGGCGCAGGGTATCCCAGAGTTTTTCGCCATGCACGATGGCGTTGCTTTGTTTCCAGAATCGGACTTCGGCGGATTCGCGGTCATACCAGCCATTGGCCACGATGCCATGCCAGCCGGGCGGGGTGCCGGTGGTGATGGACGATTGCGCAGTGCAGGTCACGGCCGGGAATTCCGGCACATGGGATTGGCGTCCGTGTTTCTCCGCAAATGCCGTGAGTTCCGGCATGTGCGGTCCCAGCAGGGATTCGGAAAGTCCGACGATGTTGAGGACGGCAAGGCGCATGCGGGTTTGTTTGTCGCGGATCCAGCGCCGATGGCAAGCATCAGCCCGCGGCGGCAGGATGTTTCCACGGATCGCGATAAGGCCGGGCAAGCAGGGCGGTGGCCTCCTTGTCGCCGATGGCCACACAGGTTACCGGATCGAAGGTGATCGTGCGGTGGAGTTCGGCGGAAAGATTGGCAAGGATGCAGGAGGCGCTGGAAACATGGCCTTCCTCGATGTGGGCGACGGGCAAACTGCGTTTTTCCACCGCCTCCAACCAGTCCCGCATGTGGGCGCGGATGGCGGGCGCGACGTGTTTTTCGAGGCCCTTCTCGGTGTTGTCTTCGGGAAACTGATCCAACTCCATCGTCACCTCCTTGCGGACGGGCGAGCCCTTGCCGAGCGGGATGAATTCATATCGCTGCACGCTGAGTTTCAAGGTGCCTTTTTCGCCGTAAAGGATGGCTCCCCAGGGGAAATCCTTGTCCGGCGTACTGCCCCAGGTGCGGTGGGTCCAGACGGCGTTGAGTTTGACGAAATCAAAAATCGCGACCTGCGTGTCGGGCACGTTGGCGATGGAATCGCGATCCACCAATGCGCCTCCAGTGGAAGTGATGCGGATCGGCCAGGGTAGCTTCAGCATCCAGCGCACGGTATCGAGCATGTGGATGCACATGTCGCCGAGGATGCCATTGCCGTATTCCTTGAACGAGCGCCAACCGCGCGGGTGGATCGCCTTGTTGTAAGGCAGTAGTGGTGCTGGGCCACACCAGAGGTTCCAGTCGAGTCCTTCCGGAGATGGCGTGTTCTCGGGGTTCCCCTTGGCCCGCATGTGATAGTAGCTGAACAGCTCGATGTGGCCGATTTTCCCGAGTTTCTCCGAATCCACAAACTCGCGCTTGGCCTCGATCAAATGCGGTGTCGAGCGTCGCTGCGTGCCCACTTGGACCACGCGTTGGAACCGCTGCGAGGCATCCACGATCGCCTTGCCCTCCAAAACATCCAGACTGATCGGTTTCTGTAAATAAACATCCGCCCCCGCTTCCATCGCGGCGATGGCAGGAAGTGCGTGCCAGTGGTCCGGCGTGCCCACGATGACGAGATCGAGGTCGCGCTCCTTGAGCATCTCGCGGTAATCATTGTAGGGACGCGGCGTTTTTTTCGAAACCTGGCGGGCGGCCACCCATGCGGCAGCCTCCTCGCGCATCGATCGATCCACATCGCAGA
>JALOTR010000198.1 GCA_025457805.1 Akkermansiaceae bacterium
AAACCTGGCCGTGGGCAAGGGCGGTGAGCAGGAAGGGAAGAAGGATCCGGGTTTTCATGGGGCGGCGGGAAAAGGGCTCGATGGCTCGATTTGTTAGAGGCGGTTCACTCCGGTGGCGACGGCGATGCCGCCTTGGCGGAACTTCACGCGGAACGAGTATTTTTGTTTGGTATCGATATTGAGCTTGTTGAATTCGGCAGGGATTTCCACGCCCACGAATTCATCGCCGGATGGGGTGTTGACGCGGACGCTGACGAGTTGGCCCTTGTCGCTGGTCCACTGGAGTTTCTCGTCCACCTGGCCTTCCACGACGTATTCGTTGCCGCGCAGGCTGTTGCCGTTTTCGAGCAGTTCCTCGATGTCCAGCGGCTTGGTTTCGCCAAACGAGGCGGATTTTTTCCCCAGAAGGGATTTGCCGGCGAAGATGGCGACGACGATGGCACCTGCGGCACCGATCAGGACGCCGGGGTTGAGACTGGAACTTGCGCGACGGGCCATGGATTTGAAAAGGACAGGGTGGATGGTGTGGGTGAAACCGGGAGCGATGGGAGCGATGTGAAAGCGGCACCGCGAGGGCAAACCGCTTGCAAATGGAAAGATGGCGAGGGAACGGGAAAAATCGAGAGCAAAGCGCGGATACGGCAGCCTGCGTCCCGGAGTATCATCGGGGGAACGGTCAATCCCACTGCGGCCGGCAGGCACCTGCCCATGCGGCGATGAGCGCCACGCCGATGTGGGCGCAGAGGGCGTAGAGGCAGGCGTTTTGCGGCGAAATGCCGGTATCGATGACGGATTTCACCGCATCGTGCACGCGGGTTTGCAAGGCTTCCACCGAGCCGGACCAGGCCCAGTAGGCGGAGATGAAGGGCCGGGTGAAGGCCTCGATTTTTTCCGGCAAGGCCAGCACCGCGCCGGAGAGCGGGAGTTGGAAACCGACGAGGTAGATCGACAGCAGCGAGGCCTGCTCGGCGGTGCGCATCAGGGCGGAAATGGCCAGACAGATGGCGGTCATGGCCGCGTTGACGAGCAATAGGAAACCGGCGTGTTGCACGAGATCGCCCCGGAAGGTGCCGAAAAGATTCACGAAAAACGCCATCCACAAGGACTGCGTGATCACAAGGCAGGCGAGAAATGCGACCTTCGACGCAAGGTAAGCGGATGGCCGCAGCCCGCCGAATTTTTCCTTCTCATAAATCGGCCTCTCCCCGGCGATTTCCCGAGCGGAGTTGTTCGATCCCATGAGCGAGAGCAGCACCACCTGGAACATGATGATCCCGGAAACCGCCGAGCCGACCTTCGCCTGATCCGCTCGCACGCTTTGTTGTTCCTGGATCTCGACAAAGACGTCGGTCTGCTTGGTGTCCGAGTATCCGCGAATGGGCTCGGAGGCTTTTTCGCTGAAAATGGTGACCAGCAGCGGGAAACAAATGAGGATCGCGAGCTGGAGAAAGACCTGGCCGCGATCGCGGAAAAAGATCCTCCAACGCCGGGACAGCAGCGTGGAAAACTGGCTGAAAAAGCCCGGCAGCTTCAAGGCATCCGCCTCCTCCCGCTTGCGGGTGGCGGCGCGCTTGCCGGACTCCGCGTCATCGTCTGCCGCCGGATCGCTGATTTCCGGCTCGGGCAATTTCGGCTTCGCTGGCACGTGCAGCGCACCGCTGGCGACGAGCTTTTCGCGATTCCGATCGAGCATTTTCTGATAGGAAGCGCGGTGTTTCTGCCAGGAAACATGCCACCGCTCGGAAGGTTGCGAGGCCAGCCGGGGATACACTTCCTCGGTATCGTGGACCGAAAAATAGTGGGTGAGCTGCTCCGGCGGACCATGGAACGCCACCCGGCCCTCGTGCAGGACGAGGATGGAATCATACAACTCCAGGTGCGACAGCGAGTGCGTTACCGAAAGCACGATCCGCCCGTCCTTGCGGGACAAATCATGCAGCAGCCTCACAATTTCCCGCTCGGACCGTGGATCCAAACCAGAGGTGACTTCGTCGCAAAGCAGGATTTTCGGATCGGAAACCAGCTCCATGGCCAGGCCCAGACGCCGTTTTTGCCCGCCGGAAAGCACCTTCACCTGGCGGTCGCTGATGGGCCCCAGGCCGGTTTCCTCCAGCACCCGGTCGATCCGCGCGTCCAGCTCCGCGGTGTTGCGGGACTTCACTCTCAAGCGCGTGGCCGCTTCTACCGATTCGTCCACCGTCAGCGGATCGTAGGCGATGGAAAACTGCGGCACGTAGCCAATTTCCGAAGGCGAGAAATCCTCATCTTCCGACAAATTCCGCTCGTCCCAAAACAAAGCCCCGCCGGATTCCGGATTCAGCCCGGCGATGGTCTTCAGCAAGGTGGTTTTGCCACATCCGGATGGCCCGACGATGGCCATGAAATGCCCCTTCGGTACCTGGATCGAAACGCGGTCCACCAATGGGACTTCTTCCCCGTCTTTGCGGATGATGAAACTGACTTCCTTGAGTTCTAACACAGGTAAAAAGGTGGCTATTCAACAAACGGACCGCCCGCACTCGGTCTATCGCTCACGCGGAAATAATCCCCGCGCTGCTGGCAGGCCTGAATCACAGCGGCACGATCCGGATCCCGCCCGCAGGTTTCTTGTGAATGTCCGCCGCCAGCGTGTTGCTCGCCGGGGCAGTGCCGGATGGCGCGGGGTCGCCCGGCGATTGATCGAGCGCATTTCGCAGCGCGCCTTCCACGAGCTGGCCGCAATGGATTTTCATCGGCGGCAAGGCCCCGAGATCGCCCGCCAGCTCGCTCGCGCTCATCAGCTTGGCCTCTTCCGCGGTTTTCCCGCGCAGCAACTCGGTAGCCATGGATGCCACCGCGATGGCCGTCTGGCAGCCGAAGGCCTGGAACGAAGCCCGGTCGATCACCCGCTTGCCGTCCTTTTCGGTAAATTTCAGCCACATCCGCAACATGTCCCCGCACTCGGGCGAGCCCACCGTGCCCACCGCATCGGCATCGGGCAGCTCCCCCTGGTTTTGCGGGTTGGCGAGGGCTTCCTGGACTTTGTTTTCAAATGAACTCATGGCGCGGTCGGGTCGGGTCCGCAGCCTAGCCCGTCCCCACCGCCAGTTCAAGCCCGCTGCCAAATCCTCCCCTGCGAACAAAATCCAGCCCGCCCCGCGTAAGCACTCTCGACCCTTGTTTGCCCTATGCTGAAATCCTGCGGAATCCTCCTGGCTGCCCTCACCATGGCCCACGGCCAGTTGGCGGAAAAACCCCACCCGCGCCTCTGGCTTCCCAGTTCGGGTGAGGCGGCGATCCGCGAAAAAATCGCCCGCGATCCCCTCGCCGCCCGCCTCCAAACGGCCGTCATGGCCGAGGCGGAGAAGGTCCTCAAAAAACGCACCTGCCGTTACGAAATCCCCGATGGCAAACGCCTGCTCGCCGAGTCCCGCCTCGCCCTCCACAACATCCTCCACACCGCCTGGGCATGGCGCATGGGCGGCGGCGAGCCCTACCGGCTCCGCACCATCGCGGAACTCGATGCCGCCTGCGCTCTCAAGGACTGGAACCCCAGCCACTTCCTCGACACCGCGGAAATGGCCACCGCCGTCGCCATCGGCTACGATTGGCTCCACGCCACTCTCACTCCGGCGCAACGCGCCACCTACCGCCAGGCCCTGCTCGAAAAAGCCCTCGAACCCGCCAAGGAGGTCTACGACAAAAAAACCTGGTGGTCCAAACCCACCAACAACTGGGCCCAAGTCTGCGGAGCCGGAATCGCCCTAGGTGCCGCCGCCATCGCCGACGAAAATCCAGCCCTCTCGGAAGAGCTCTTCACCCGCGGACTCGACCTCGTGCAAGCTTGCGGAATATTCTACCAACCAGACGGTATGTATCCGGAGGGGCCTGCCTACTGGCACTATGGAACCAATTACCACGTCATGATGCTCGCCGCCTGCGCGCCACTCGGCAGGCCCATCCCCCACGATCCCATCCTCCGCTAGGCTGGGGATTCGATCATGCACCTCTCCAGCCCGATGGGGATTTACTACAACTTTGCGGACGGCAATCCGAGCCGCGCCGTGCCCTCCGCTGCCCAGGCATGGATCGCCAGCCAATATCGCGATGCCGCCCAGGCCCGTTACATCCGCGGCCAGCTCAGCCTCCTCCTCGATGAGGGCAAAGGCAAAATGAATGGTGAGCGCTGGTTTCCCCTCACCCTGCTCTGGCTCCCGCCCGCCCCGCCGGACTCGACTCCCCTCCCCCTCGCCGCTGCCTATCAGGGCGAGCAATCGATGGCGCTTTTCCGGACAAATTGGTCAAACGACGCCGCCTGGCTCGCCATCAAAGGCGGCACGCCGGCAGCCAGCCACGGCCACATGGACGTCGGTTCCTTCGTCTTCGATGCCCACGGGCAACGCTGGTTTCACGACCTCGGCAGCGAAGATTACAACCACCCCGGCTATTTCGGCAAAGCCCGTTGGACTTACTACCGCCTCCAAAACCGATCCCACAACACTCTGGAAATCAACGGCCAGCTCCAAAACCCTGATTCCAAACCCTGCCCGCTCACCCAGTCCTCCCTCAAAGGCAATCCCTTCGCCGCCTCCTTTGATCTCAGCGATGCCTACCAAGGATCCGCCGCCAAGGTCATCCGCAGCGCCCGCTTCGACAAAAATTCCGGAACGACCCGCATCGAAGACACCATCACCGAGCCGGCTGGCGAAATCATCTGGCGCGCCCTGACCGATGCGCAAATCACCATCGATGGCCCCACCGCCACACTCCGGAAGGCCGGCAAACAAATCCTCGTCCGCCGGCTCAGCCCCGAAGGCACCTGGACCATCGGCAAAACCACGCCGCCGCAGAAAATCGAAAAACAGAACGAAAAGTTCCGCGCCCTCGTCCTCACCATCCCCAAGTCCCCGAAAGTTTCCATCTCGGTGGAAATCAAACCCTGACCCTGATCCGCGCCGATGAACCCACCCAATCCATCCTTCAGCCGCCGCTCATTCCTTGGCAGCTCATTGGCCAGCATCGGCGCACTCAGCGCAAGCGCACCCCTCGCCCAAGCCCAGTCCACTCCGGACAAGGCCCCCAGCCGCAACCCTTTCGTCTATCATTTCAAAATCGGCGAAATCGATGCCTGGTCCATCAGCGACGGCCACTTGCTCTTCCGCGATCCGCTCAACCTCATGTGGCCCGAAGACGCCCGCCCCGCCATGCGGAGCTGGCTGGAAACCCACGGCGAGCGGACCGATGGCATCCCGCTCTACATCAACATCCTCGTCATCCGCAGCGGTAAGGAAATCGCCATTTTCGATGCAGGATTCGGCCCCCGTTCCAATCCCGACCTCGGCTGGGTCGCGGCGGGGCTCAAGGAAATCGGCATCGCCCCGCAGGACATCACCGCCGGATTTCTCAGCCATGCCCATGCCGACCACCTCGGCGGATTTGTCATCGATGGCAAACCCGCCTTTCCCAATGCCGCCTTCCACTACCTTCCGGCGGAACACGAGTTCTGGCACAGTCGCGAGCCGGACTTTTCCAAGTCCAAGCGCAACAAAGCCGAGCTTCCCGGGATGATCCAAACCATCCGGTCGCAATTTGAAATTCTCAAAACCCAGAGCCAGCCCCTCCAACCCGGCACCACCCTCCTCGGTGGAGCCGTCACCATCGAGGCAGCCCCCGGTCACACTGCTGGCCACGCCATTTTCCGCATCCGCTCCGGCAAGGAAGAACTCCTCCATCTCATGGACCTCGCCCACCATCACGGCTTCATGTTTCACGATCCCGGGTGGAACATTTCCTTCGATCACGATCCGGATCTCTCCATCGCCACCCGCCGCCAGGTCTTCGCCAGCGCCGCCGCCAAGAACACCCGCTGTTACGGCTTCCACGTCCCCTGGCCCGGCCTCGGTCGCATCCTCCCCCACCCCCCGGGCTACCTCTGGCACCCGGAACGCTGGTCCTGGGGCAGCTGACCCCCCTCCCCCAGCCCCACCCCCACCCTCAAATTGGAAGAGACAGAAATAATCAAATTCATGCTTGTTCAGCCGAGGTTTCCACACGGCCCAAAAGGCAGGGACGGATCTCCGCAGCCGTCCGGCGAATGGGGGGTGAAAGACGAGGCTCAAGAAGGGTCGTTCCGGCCCGGCTTGGGCTCGTTCTTTCGCAGCACATTCGCCGGACCGCCCGGCCGTCTTCGCTGAGGCTATGCCGGGCCAAGGAGGATCGGTCCCTACCTGGGCGAACGAAAAAGCCGGACAGGTTTCCCTGCCCGGCTTTGTTGATTTGATTTTGGGGAACACCGCCCGGTGAGGGGCGGTGGGGATGGCTTACATCATGCCGCCCATTCCGCCCATGCCGCCGTGGTCGTGGCCATGGCCGCCGCCGCCTGCCGGTTCTTTGGCAGGGAGGTCGGTGATAAGGCACTCGGTGGTGAGCAGGAGTCCGGAGATGGACGCTGCGTTTTGAAGCGCGGTGCGGGTGACCTTGGTGGGATCGACCACGCCGGAAGCGATGAGGTCTTCGAACTTGTCGGTGGCGACGTTGTAGCCGAAGCCGTCCTTGTTGCTCTTGACGTTCTCAACGATGAGAGCGGCTTCGCGGCCGGCGTTGGCGACGAGCTGGCGGAGCGGAGCTTCGACAGCGCGGGAAACGATGCCTGCACCGGTCTTTTCGTCACCCACGAGGCCGAGGTCGCCAAGGGCGGCAAGGGCGCGGATGAGGGCAGTGCCACCGCCAGGAACGATGCCTTCTTCCACCGCAGCGCGGGTGGCGTGAAGGGCGTCTTCCACGCGGGCTTTCTTTTCCTTCATCTCGGTCTCGGTGGCAGCACCGACGTTGATGACGGCCACACCACCGGCGAGCTTGGCAAGGCGCTCTTGGAGCTTCTCGCGGTCGTAGTCGCTGGTGGTTTCTTCGATCTGACGGCGGATTTGGTTCACGCGGCCAGTGATCGCATCGGAAGTGCCGCCGCCTTCAACGAGGACGGTGTTTTCCTTGCTGATGGTGACGCGCTTGCACTCGCCGAGGTCGCTGAGTTCCACGGACTCGAGCTTGATGCCGAGGTCGTCGGTGATGACGCGGCCACCGGTGAGGATGGCGATGTCTTCGAGCATGGCCTTGCGGCGGTCGCCAAAGCCAGGAGCCTTGACGGCGGCGATGTTGAGGATGCCGCGGAGCTTGTTGACGACGAGAGTCGCAAGAGCTTCGCCTTCGACGTCTTCAGCGATGATGAGGAGGGGGCGGCCGGTCTTGGCAACCTTCTCAAGGAGCGGAAGCATGTCCTTGAGGGAGGAGATCTTCTTCTCGTTGATGAGGATGTAGGCGTTCTCAAGGAGCGCTTCCATGGACTCGGCATTGGTCACGAAATAGGGGCTGAGGTAGCCCTTGTCGAACTGCATGCCTTCGACCACGTCGAGGGTGGTTTCGATGCCCTTGGCTTCTTCCACAGTGATGGTGCCGTCCTTGCCGACCTTGTCCATGGCATCGGCGATGATGTTGCCGATTTCCGAATCCGAGTTGGCGGAGATGGAGGCGACTTGGGCGATTTCCTTGGCGTCCGAGACGGGCTTGGACAGCACCTTGAGCTGGGCAACGATCGCTTCGGTGGCCTTGAGGATGCCGCGTTGCAGCGAGATCGGGTTGGCACCGGCGGTCACGTTGCGGAGGCCTTCCTTGTAGATGGCTTCGGCAAGTACGGTAGCGGTAGTAGTTCCGTCACCGGCGATGTCGGAGGTCTTGCTGGAAACCTCGCGGATCAACTGGGCACCCATGTTTTCATAGGGGCACTCGAGTTCGATTTCCTTGGCCACGGAAACACCGTCCTTGGTGATCGTGGGGGAGCCGAACTTCTTGTCGAGGATGACATTGCGACCGGCTGGTCCGAGGGTTGCCTTGACGGCACGGGCGAGTTTCTCAACACCGCGCAGGAGGGCCTGGCGGGCGGTTTCGTCGAATTGTAGTTGTTTGGCCATTGTCTTTGTTTTTTGTTAGATATGTCTGATTGGGCTGATCCGACGGATCTATCGGATCTTGAAGAATTCAGCCGACGATGCCGAGAATGTCGGATTCGTTGATGATGAGGACTTCCTGTCCGTCCACCTTGACTTCGGTGCCGCCGTATTTGGAGATGAGGACCTTGTCGCCGACTTTCACGGTGAACTCGATGGCCTTGCCATTGTCGTCCTTGCCGCCGGTGCCGAGGCTGAGGACTTCAGCTTCCTGCGGTTTTTCCTTGGCGGTGTCCGGAAGGACGATGCCGCCGGCGCTGATGGCATCAGCTTCGATGCGCTTGACGAGGACACGTTGTCCGAGTGGTTTGATGTTAGCCATATTAGTTATGTGTTGGTTGGTGGTTTGTTTTACTGTGAGAAGCCACGATCCGGGAGGAGCGTGGAAAGTGTTGTTGGGGAGAGACAGAAGACTTCAAGACGCAAGACACAAGAGAAGAGGAAGAGATCGCGAGGGCTTCGCCATCAGTATCCATTCTTGGGTCTTCAAGTCTTGGGTCTTGTGTCTTCGAGAGAGAGCGGTCATTGGATATTGCCTTTGCGGGGAAGTTTCTTTTCGTCGGATTGAAGGCGACGCTGAACTTTTTTGAGATCCTCGGCGGGAGGGAGATTTTCGGGAACGATGTTCCGTTCACCTAACAAGCTCCGGACGTCGGTGTTGTTTTTGACGTGTTCGTCGGAGATGGAGCGCTCGGTATCCAGACCATCGCGGGTGATGCTGAAGGTGGTAATTTCGTTGGCGAAGTCCTTGGCCTTGATGGTGATGGTGGGGAGAAAATCGGCCAACGGGCGGTTGTCCGGCACGCCGAGGCGGGTTTTCATTTCCTGCGTGGTATGGCCGCCAAAAAGCGCCTGATCGCCCTTGCTGCGGATGATTCCGAAACTGCGATCATCGCCGAGCTTCTCGTAGATCTGGGAGGAAAGGAGCTTTTCGGATTCGGTGAGTTTTTTGCGGGCTTGGATGCGTTCGACCTCTGAAATCCGTTGCTCAATGATCTCCTGTCGCCGGGTCTGGACCGCGAAGTAGGTTTGGCAGAAGGCGATTTCGTCCTTTGATGGGTCGCCATTCTGCGCGATGAGGTAGCAGGCGTAACGGGTGAGCATGAAATCCTCGATGTCACGCTGTCCACCTTTGCCGAGGGCGATCATTTTCCTGACCTCAAGAAAATGATCCGAGGCTTTGTTTCCAGAGGTTTCGCACGCTGTCGCGGCGTCCCCGATG
>JALOTR010000199.1 GCA_025457805.1 Akkermansiaceae bacterium
ACCCACGTGGCTCACGGTTCCATCCGCATGGAGCCGGTCTTCATGGCAATGAGCCAAAGCGCCGCCATCGCAGCAGGCCTCGCCATCGATGGCAAAACAAGCGTGCAAGAGGTCCCCTACCCGGCCCTTCAAAAGAAACTGGATGCCGCCCAACAAATCTACAATCCCACAGCATGGAAACGGGTGCCAAAAGTACGGAGTGAGTAGTATCAGATCGAAATCAAGTTATCATCTGATTCTTGATGAAGGCTTAAAATCATGGTTCTTGCTACAACGATCAAGTCGCTGTAGCGGCGGTGGCGAGCCTGATTTCACAAAACAACCAAAGGCACAACAGATGATAACTGCTTGCCAGGTCCACCGATTCCGTTTTTTCAATTCATGACTCTACGCCAACGAACGAATTTCCCTTGAGGATTTCCAGAATGGCGTGCACCACACCAGCGATCGGGCCAGAGGTGGCGCTGAGCAGGAAGCGGGTGGTTCAGTTGCTCCCTTCTCCCCCACGGTTCACTGAATCCTCTCGATCCGATAGTGCAGCCGCAAGACGTTGAAGCCGAGGTATCGGACCTGGTGGTCGCAGCGGACGATTCCTTCTTCATCCACAAAGACCCGGAAGCTCTCCCTGAGGGAACCGACTCTCCAGATTCGCATGGGGGCTCCTTGGTGTTGTTGGACCCGATAGAATCCGACATCGCCAAACTCGTTGCCGTCTGATACCAGCAAAAAGGCACCGTCATCTCCCACCTTGGGGCGGAGCACGACGGTGGCATTTCCATCTGGCATGGGAAACACTGCTTTCACGACAGGAGTGCCCCGAATGGGTGTGACTCCGACCATATAGAACCCAGTGTAGAGCACCCGTTGGTCGCCGGAGAATTTCCGGAGCCAGCCTGTGTATTTGATCGAACCGTCGGGGCGCTTGAGGAGTGCGATTTCGCTACTCACTCCCATCGCCATGTCGAGAGCGTTCGTGGGGAAGTTGAGTTGGTTGACCTTTCGCGAGATGGTGGTGACTAGAAGCCAGAGCGCGAGATTTGCAGGGAAATAGGTATGCGGCCAGACGTCGATCCGGTGTTGGGCGGTCTGTTCGTAGAAGTCACGGATTGCGGGATGGATGGCAGTTGAATCAAAGCTCGGGCAATTGAGGGCAGAGAAGTCGGGGATCAGCCCGCCCTGAGACGCGTTTCGCTCCAGTTCCAGGCCTTCTGCCTTGGCGACTTCATCGTAGGGACGCTCGCCGATGTATTCGCTTCCGAGTGGGCCGGCGAGCCAGGGATTTTCCTGAAATCCGGTCCGCTTGCCAAAGACCCATATCAGAAAGTAAATGATCTGGGTGCCCACCCACGCGACGAGATTTCGGAATGTTTCCACTTGGGGTGATTATCGAGGGGTTGTTGGCAAAAGCTGTTTTCTTCCTTCCCAAATCCCGTGTTCCGAGAGGGGCCGGAAGCGCATGGTGATGAATTCGTGGTGGAAGTCCTTTCGGTTTCGCTCCTGCATGGCTTTTGCATGTTTTTGCGAGGCTTCGTCGCTGCGGCGTCCATGAACCATTTGTTTCAGGTCCCGCTGAGTCTGCCAAATGCTGAAGGTGGCCAATGTCCGGAGAGGGCGAATGGCCGCCATCGCGATCGTCGTGGTGGGATCGTCCCGCACTTGTCGCTCCACGGGCTTGCCCCACCGTATGAACCGCACCGCTTCCATCACCCTCAGGCGGGCCAGCGTGAATGAGACAACGGGATCTTCATCGTCGAGTTCCATCGCGGTGAGCGGAAGACCATCGAACCCTTTCATTTGTCCCCATTTGCGGACGAATTCCATGCGCACGTGCCAACCCCGGGCAAGTGCCATCCCGCAGCGATCCCGGGAAAGGAACTCCTCCAAAGCCGACTCATCTTCCCACGCCGCAAAGGCAGCGACTTGCCGGGGATGATAGCGGGACGGCTGGCTAACTCTGCGCCCGAGAGTCATCGGCACGACGATTTCAATGTGGGACAATCCTTGGGTCGATCCCGTTAGAGGGGGTCGAAGCAAGAACTCCAAGGTCTTTCCCAATCCAGGGGAGGCGAGGTGGAAGGAAAAGAGTTTCATGAACCGGAACGGTGGAGCGGTCGTTGCACCATTTGCTTTCGCCAGCGCAACGCCTACTGACACTCCAAGAGGAATCCCGTTTCACTCAAGAATTACGAGACCGAAATCACCAGAGATCGAAAATCTCAAGTGACAGAAAAAATCAGATACATCTCCGCACCCGAACTATGCGCCCTTGAGGATTTCCAGCACGGCAAGCACCACGCCGGAGAGGCTTTCGCCAGCGATCAGGCCGGAGGCGGCGATGAGCAGGAAGCGGGTGGTCCAGCCAGGCACCCAGCGGCCCAGAGCCCATGCGGCGACGGCACCGATGAACATCGAGATCGCATTATAAGCGGGGATGACAAAGGCGAGACCCACGCTGGTGGGGCTGGGCACCCAGGCGCGGGCTTTGGCGGGCAGGATTTTTTCCATCACTGCCAGCACGATGCCGACGAGTCCGCCGACCACCATGCCTTCCACCGCGCCCGGCGGCAGGGCGCTGGTGCCCTTCATGAACAACTCCGCCACCGCCTTCCATGACGCGACGCTCGGAGCAGGCCATTCGGGAGTCAGCAATTGTTTCGCAGGATCCTTGATCAATATCAGATAACCCGCGCAGCCCACCAGCGCGCCGGCAAGCGCACCGAAAACCTGGGCGATGGTTTGCGAGCGCGGATTCGCACCGATCATGTGGCCGGTTTTCAAATCATGCATCAGGTCCGCACATTGGCTGGCCGCACCGCCGGTGACATTGGCGGACATGAGATTGGCCGCAGGCTGGCCGGGTGAGAGGATAGCGAAGGCGAGTTGAGTCACCTTGCCCATGGCTCCCACCGGCGTGATGTTGGTTTCGCCGGAGACCCTCGCCGCCACTAGCGCGAGGATGAAGGTGAGCAGCACACCGAGCGCCGCGATCCAGCCATTGATGTTGAAAAACAGCACTTGCAGGATCACCGAGAGCGCCATCACGAGAATGATGGACAACAGGAACCAGTTGCGTGGCATGATTTCGTCCGCTTTGGCGGCGGCACGCGATGCCTCATCCATCTTGCCCGGGCGGAAGGCGCTGACGATGGATTTCCACGAGAAGGCAAATGATGTCAGCGCGGCAGTCACCATCATTGCCACTCCGGGCCACAACAACCATTGCAGACCCTGCCCATACCATGGAGCGGAGGGATCCTTGGGGCCGGGAGGAACCCATCCGGCCTCGAAGGCCATCGGCGCGAGCCAACCCCAAGCCACGAGGGCTCCGAGCATCATGGAAATTCCCACCCGCGGACCGATCAGGGCGCCCACTCCATACATCATCGTGGTAGGTTCGAAGGAAAAGGTCAGGTTCGCCCCGGTATATCCCGTGAGCCCGGCCTTTTCCACACCGCCACCGGACTTGGCGGTCCAGGCAAGTGGCAGTTCGAGACGGGGAATCTTGGCCAGATGCTCGATGAGCTTGATCACCGCCGCGATGAGCGCCGCGCTGCACATGACCCACAATCGCGATGCCGCCTCACGGCCTTGGGCATATATTTCTGTTAGAGTATTCGCGGTCGCCACTCCACCCGGGAAAGTGAGTTGATCCACCACGATCAACTGCCGCCGCAGTCCCACTCCCACGATGATGCCCACGAGGCAGACGGAGAAAGTCCAAATCACCAACTCGCCCCAGGAAAGCACCTGGCCGGTGATCATCGTCAACGCCGGGATCGGCGCCACCAGGCCCGCCGAGCTGATCGCGGCGGCGGAGGAGGCGGCGGTTTGATTGAGATTCGTTTCATACAGCGTGAGCCCGCGGCCCATGCCCATCGATTTCATGAGTTGCCAGAATCCATATCCCATCAAGGCCGCCGTGATCGACATGCCCATGCCCCAGCCCACCTTGAGGCCGGTGTAGATATTGCATAGCGAGAGAATGCCACCCACCACCATGCCGGTGGCGATGGCGCGAAGTGTGAGTTCGGCAGAAGATGGAGAACGCGGCGGAGCGGGATGAGGATCAGAGGCCATGGGAAAACAGATTCGTGACAAAAAAGAACGCGGCCTTTGCAGCAGAATCCTTTCCCGGTGGCGATCTATTTCGCACTCCTCATTTGCCCGGGATCAACCAGATATTCCGGAACTGGATCGCATTGCTATGATCCTGCAAACGGATGGGACCATCTCCCTGAGGCTCCTTGAAGCGCGAGGCAAACGCATGCGCGGTCGCATGGGGAATCTCTTCATCCTGATGGATCAGCACTCCATTGAGACGCACGGTGATGCGCGGCGACGAAACCTTCTTTCCATCCTTCCAAACCGACGCCTTGTAATCGATGTCATAGGTCTGCCATTCCATCGGCGGGCGGGCGGCATTCACCTTCGGCGGACTGGTTTTGTAAAGTGCTCCACATTCATTCCAGCGGCCTTCGAGACCGTATGAATTGAGGATTTGCACTTCATAATCGCCTTGGAAAAAGAATCCGCTGTTGCCACGGCCCTGGCCCGCTTTGCCGGGCTCCACCGGATAACGGAATTCCAGATGGATCTTGCAGTCGCCGAACTTCTGCTTGGTCTGGATGTCACCGCCGATGCCTTGTTTGCGCTCTTCCGGATTCGCCGCGCTGCGCACCTCCATCACGCCGTTTTCCAACAAATGCCAACTCACCGGTCGACCTCCACCATGTTCCCATGCGTCGAGGTTTTTCCCATCCAGCAAAACCACCGCCCCTTCCGGCGGCTTGGCTCCGAGCGTGGGTGAGGAACGCACCACCTTCTTGAGCGAAAACTGGATCGGCGGCTTGTTGCCTTGCCCGCAAGTGCCTTTCAATCCGTCCTTGCTCACCTCCCCCTTCCAACCGTTGCCTTCGAAGCGGATCACCCCGCCCTCCAGCGTGCCCTTGCCTTCGAAATACGCATCCGCCCGATGATCGAGTTCCTGGTTGAAGCGCAGGAAATATTCTCCAGGCCGCACATTCATCACCTGAGCGGCGAGCGGCTTGTTGATTTCATAGTAATGGCCCTTGGGCGCATCCAGCCACTCGCCCTCGTAGTCGCCCATCAACTGCACATCCACCTCGGCCACCTCCGTCCAAGCAGGCGATGCCCCTTCCGCGGCAAATAGCGGATTCACAGACAAAATCAAAGCACCGGCGAAAAGGAGCGAACTTGGTTTCATGGTAGGGAGGTTCTAAAACATGCACCCGGCATGGCAAGCAAGCTTACGCAGTTGCCGCGGACATCTTTCCGTGGCATGAACCCCACATGAACCCATTCCCGTGGATCCTTGCCTGCCTCGCCACCACCCTCCTCCCGCTCTGCGCGGCGGAAAAACCCAACATCCTCTTCATCATCACCGATGATCTCGGCTACGGCGATCTTTCCTGTTATGGCCAGAAACATTTCCAAACCCCCAATCTCGACCGACTTGCCCAACAAGGCATCCGTTTCACCGATCACTACTCCGGCGCCACTGTTTGCGCCCCGGCGCGCTGCTCGCTCATGACCGGCAAGGACGGCGGTCACGCCTACATCCGCGGCAATGGTCCCTTTGCGCTCCGGCCGGATCCCGAGGACATCACCGTGGCCACTCTGTTGCGGCAAAACGGATACTCCACCGCACTCATCGGGAAATCCTGCGTCACCGGCAACACCCAAACCCCAGAGACCCTCGCGGCGAAAGGCTTCAGTTATTTCTATGGCACCACCGATCATCAGGACGGTCACTTCCGTTATCCCAAGTTTGTATATGAAAATGACAAACGCATCGAACTCACCGGCAACACCCGCTACGCCGGTCCCCACTACGATCTCGACCTCTACACTCGCAAGGCGGAGGAGTTCATCGCCCGCCAGGACAAGCAACCCTTCTTCCTGCTGCTTTCCTATCCCCTGCCCCACGCCTCGCTCGCCGCACCGGAAGACTCGCTCGCCAAGGTCCGTGACGGAATCCAAAATGATATCCCTTT
>JALOTR010000200.1 GCA_025457805.1 Akkermansiaceae bacterium
CGGAATGGCAAGTGAAACCTCCTCCAATTCTCTCAGCCCAAAAAGGAAAATGACAAAAGTGATCCCAGCCAATTTTACCACTGATTACGCTGATTCTGACTGATTTCACAGAAGGAAATGTTAGGAAATCTACTCCTTTTTCAAGTGAACTGCTCGTTTTCTCCAACCTCTTCACAATCAGTTTAATCAGTGAAATCAGTGGTTGAAATGATGCGTCGGCGTGAAGTGATTGTTTCACCCGATAGCCGCGCCATTCGTCGATCGGCATGGTTGAAAAAGCGAACGATCTTGCACGGAATCTGCAATCCATGACAGTCGCTCCCATGAATGCCCCTTTTCTCGATCCCCGCCGCACGATTGCCGATCTCAAGGAACTGCGCGCACTCACCGGCGATGAAAACGGCGCGCAGCGCGTGGCATTCACCGAGACCTGGGCCACGGCACGAGCATGGTTGAAGGAAAAAATGGCGGAACTGCCGGTGGAATGTAGTACCGATGCCGCAGGCAATACCTGGTTCACGATGAAGGGCGATTCCCCGAAGGCGCTTCTCATGGGGGGCCACATCGATTCCGTGCCGAACGGCGGCTGGCTCGATGGCTGCCTCAACGTCATGGCCGGGGTGGAAGTCATGCGCCGCATCGCCACACAGTACGATGGCGAGCCGCCGGTCACCGTGCGCCTCGTCGATTGGGCGGACGAGGAAGGCGCGCGCTTCGGGAAGAGTCTGTTTGGTTCTTCCGCATTTTCCGGAAACCTCGATCTCGACGAAGCGCGGACCTTGAAGGACAAAACGGGCATTCCTCTAACAGAAGCTGTCGCCGCATTCGGGATCGACCTCGATCACGCCAAAGACGCCGGAGTGGAGGCACACGATGCCGCGGCCTATCTGGAGCTGCACATCGAGCAGGGACCGGTTTTGTTAGATATGGATTTGCCACTGGGTGTGGTGCTTGGAACCTGCGGCGTCGAGCGCCATGCCATCACTTTCCGCGGCCAGGCCGCCCACTCCGGCAGCACGCCCATGAACCGCCGCAAGGATGCATTCCTCGCGGCAGCGAAAATGGCGCCGGAAATCTATCAGATCACCGATCGACACGGCGGCGTCTGCACCATCGGCTCCTGCGCCACCAAGCCAGGCATCGTTACGAGTGTGGTCGAGGAATGCCGCATCACGCTGGATCAACGCCACCTCGATGCCCCCTCTCTCGCACTCATGCTGGAAGAAGCGCAAGCCGCGAGCAAACGATTCGCCGAGGAAGGCAATGTCACTGTGGAATGGGAGCGCATCTGGCAGATCGAGCCAGTTCCTTTTGATGACACGCTCATCGGTTTCTGCGATGAAGCCATCCTCGAAACCTGCGGCACTTCCCACCGCCTGCCCTCAGGGCCGCTTCACGATGCCGCGGAAGTCGCCAGGGCTGGCATCCCCACGGTGATGATGTTCGTGCAAAGCCTCCATGGCATCAGTCATAACAAGATCGAGGACACGCTGGAGGAACATCTGGAGTTATGTGTCATGGCCTTTGATCGACTCGCGGAAAAAACCATGACGTGGATCACCAGCAACGAGGAATGATTTTGATATCTTCCCATTCATTTCAATCCCGCCAATGCCCGCAAGTGCGGCAGTGAGGTGCCACAGCATCCGCCGAGAATGGGCACTTGGTGATTGAGGTGAAGTTCCATCATCGCCGCAGTCCACGCGGGTAAGGGATCGGCAACCGTGATGGAAGAACCATCCAGCAAGGTCACATCCTTCGCCGAGCCATTCGCCTGGATACCGATGAGGCGGTCGAGTTGCCCGGGCGAATAGGCATTGAGCAGGAATCGCGGATGAGTGCAGTTGACGAAGTAACCGAGCGGCGGCCGATCCACCGAAGCATCGATTTCAGCCATCGCCTCCGGCAGCGGAGTTCCATCCAACACACGGCCATCCTTGCCGGTGCAGAAGCTGATGACATAACTCTTGTCCGTTGCGGCCATGACCCGCGAAATTCCCATGGCCTCGCGGACTGCAGGCAAAGTTTGCGCTAACAGGAAATCGGCCGATGTTTTTCCCAATTCACTGACCTGCTGCAAATGAAACTCCGCCGCCTCATCCGCACTTGGCGCGAGATCCGGGCGATAACAATCGTTTCGAGGTCCCACCAGCGCGCCGATCATGACAGGCGGCCTATCTCCGTGGGAGCCTGCCTCTTGATCGCGAAGATCCATCAGAAACCCGACCGCATCCGCATTGATGCTCGCAGGCACTCCGGCCGCCGCGATCCGCCCTGCATCCAGCCGCCACGTCGGAGCCGTCAAAAGAATGGGCAAGCCCGCCTCACGGGCAGTGGCGATATACTCCCGATAAATTCCCTCCATCGCCGCCCGCGCAGCGGCAGGGCCATAAATCAGCGGCGTGTTGAACAAAGTCGGATGAAGCTCCACCCCCGGCAAACGCCGCAAACGCTCCGCCACCGCACATTCAGCAAGAATCCGCGGATGGGAGGAAAGGAGTGCATTCAACATGGCTGGAGAGTTGGATAGGGGAGTTGGGTATGACGACTGTTTTTTGTGGGGGATAAATTCCCTACCCGCTGAGAAGACACCGGTATGATCAAGTGTCGAAACTCAGACTGTCTTATCATTCCCCCCTCTTCGAGCGAAGTAGCAGGCGTTTTATCGATTCGGGGTTCCTTCTCTGGTCCACAATTGCATCTACGTAAATTGTATCACCAACGACGCGATAGTAGACGAAGAAGGGAAATACGCGGGCGATCATGCGGTGAAAGCCAAAAAACTGCCGATGGTAGCCGTGGTGAAGGAGTAGTGATTCGATATCGGAGATCAAGGAATCGAGAAAATAATCGCCGATACCCGCTTCTTGGCGTTCGTAGAAAAGGTAGCCATCGAAAAGGTCCTCTTTGGCATGGGTAAGAACCTCGATTTTCACGCCGTTCGTTCTCTCAGCTCTTTTTTGACTTGGTTCCAGTCTTGATAAACTGCTTGGCCGGATTCAATCAGCCCCATCCTCTGATTCAGAATCTCACGATGCCAGTCCGGCGGGTCAGAGTCTTCATAATTCTGGTGAAGGCTGCTCCAGAGCGCCTCCATCGCCATCAACTTTTCAGCGGTCGTTAGGTTGGGAATTTGTTCGCAGACGTTTGGCATGGATGGAGATTAGCACGAAATCACATCCATGGAAGCGTGGAATCCAGCTTGAAAAAGAGGCTGCTCGACGCCAACAACTCAAAATCGGCGCTCCCTCACGGAAACGCCGGTTGATGCATGGCGGTGGGGGAGACGCCCATACTCCTTGAGTTACAGGTGACGCTGGAAATCCATTGAGCCATGGAGAATCCGGATGATTTGGAGCTTTTTCCCATGGATGGTGAAAAAAATGACATGCTTTTCGTAGCGGGTGGAGCGGCAGTCTTTCGCCAAATCGTCTCGCTGTCGGCAGGAATCGGGGCTCGATTGGATTTGAGAGAGTTTCTCCCAAAGGCCCTTCAAATAACGCTCTTCCTGCTCTGCTCCCCAGGTCCGGTAGGTGTAGTCCGAGATCCCCTGAAGATCTCGGATCGCAGAGGGCGAAAGGATGAGGTTCATCGATTGGCTCTGGCCAGATTCAGGAACTCGACTTCATCGGTAACGGAAGTGCCTTCCCCGCGCCTGAGTTCTTCGTAGCCCATGTTCACTTCGGCGAGAAGATGGATGCGGACTTCGATTTCCTTCCACGTGGCATCTTCGGGAAGACCCTTGATGGTTTCCATGGCGAGTTCCTTGGTGGACATGACGAGACCTTAGGATGAATGCGCAATGAGTTCAAGGGCACAAAAAACCGGCGCTCCCTTGCGGAAACGCCGGTTTTCGGATGGATGGAATGAGGCTTATTTCCGGCGGCTTCGGCTTCTTCGGCTTTCTGGTCACGGAGCCATGCGCGGCGGGACATTTTCACGCGGCCTTTTCCTTTTTCATCGACTCCGAGGCACTTGGCGGTGACGAGGTCGCTTTTTTTGACGACGTCTTCGACCTTCTCGGTGCGGCCTTCGGCGAGTTCGGAGACGTGGATGAGGCCGTCCTTGTCGTGTAAAACCCCACTTAGGCAAAATCCTCATTTTTCTTGAAATCTGCAATCCAAAATGGCAATTTACAAGAAACATGAGCGACATTGCCCGCCATTCCTTAACCCAGAGCCTGAATGCCTCGCTCGCTCATTTTAGGGTGACGGCACTTTTAGGTCCCAGGCAATGTGGCAAGACCACCCTTGCCCGGGCTTTCGTCGTTCCGCGAGAAAACTATTTCGATTTGGAGGATCCACTGGATCAGGCGCGGCTTGCGAATCCTCGGGATGTGCTCGGCGAACTGCGTGGCTTGGTCATCATCGACGAGTTTCAACAGCAACCTGATCTTTTTCCGATTCTGCGTGTGCTCGCGGATCGCAAGGGGGTGCCGGCGCGATTTCTGATTCTCGGAAGTGCCTCGCCGCAGTTGATAAAAGGAGCATCCGAATCGCTGGCAGGCCGGGTGAATTTCATCCACATGGGCGGGCTCAATTGTGAGGAGGTCGGCACCGATTCCCGCAATCTTCTCTGGCTGCGTGGTGGATTTCCGGAATCCTATCTGGCAAATTCCGACGCAGTGAGCTGTTCTTGGCGGCGATCCTTCATCCGGACTTTTCTCTATCAGGACATCCCGAGTTTTGGCATCGATGTTTCGCCGGAGCGCCTCCGCCGATTCTGGATCATGGCAGCCCACTATCATGGGCAGACCTGGAACAGCTCGGCCATCGCCAAGTCGCTGGACATCTCCCACACCACGGCCCGTTCGTATCTGGATATTCTAACAGATTCCTATGTGATGCGGCAAGTGCCTCCCTTCGTCACGAATCTGAAAAAGCGGCTCGTCAAAGCGCCCAAGGTCTATCTGCGGGATTCCGGGTTGCTGCACAGCCTGCTCCAGATCGAAACACTCGCAGACCTCCAGTCCCATCCACGTTACGGTGCGTCCTGGGAAGGCTTCGCGCTGGAACAACTCTGCTCGGTCCTTGGCTTGGAAGCAGATGAGATTTTCTTTTGGGGCACCCATGGTGGCGCGGAGATGGATCTCATCGTCGAACGCGGCGGCAAGCGCTATGGCTTTGAATTCAAAGTGACGGAAAAACCCAGCGTCACCCATTCCATGACCATCGCCAAGGCGGATCTGGAATTGGAAAAAGTCTATCTCGTCTATCCGGGCGAGCTATCGTTTCCACTGCGGGATGGGATGGAAACGCTGGGTTATGCGCGGATCCCGGAGTTTGGGTTTCCGTGAATCGGCATCCTCCGCCAATGAAACGGCGATGAAATGGGACTGGTGTAGCACGGAATAATGTGCTTCGTTATACGCATGAAGTTTGATCTCATAGAGGATGTCGTGAGTCTAACGGACTTCGCCCGCAACACGAAACAGCACGCCAAGGAATTCGCCGAGGGCGGGCGGGCGCGAATTCTCACCCAGAATGGCAAGGCATCGGTGGTGGTTCTTTCGCTGGATGCTTTTCAACAAATGGCGCAAGATGCGGAAGAATACCGAATGGATCTGAGGCTTCGCGCTGCCGTGGAAAGTTATGCTGCGGGGAAATCCGGCGCACCGGCGAAGACCGTGATGGGCAGGATCCGCAAAAGGGCAGCACAACGACGGGCAGCAAAGTGATGGACTACCAGTTGCTGCTTTCGGCTGAGGCGGAGCGCTGTAGCCACAACTCCGTCACGGCCGGGCTTCTCGGATCTTGCTGATTCACCGGAGGCTTCTGGAACCGAATTAGAAGAAGCGATCCAACTTGCTGTGTTGGCTGGAGTTGATTTGACTATTGAAAAATGAAACCGGTCAGACACTTCCTTTCGGTTAGCGTGCTTTCATTGGCACATGCCTTTTCTGCATCATTTCCAGAGCTGAAGCCGGCTGCTGAAGATGGTGGCAGCTTGCGGCTCACCGGCACTGCCTACTGGCCGACATCAGCCCTTCACCCCGCCGCCG
>JALOTR010000201.1 GCA_025457805.1 Akkermansiaceae bacterium
TCCGCCATCGCCATGAATGCCTTCATGCTCCTTTGGTGGTCGGTGCGACTCGGGTTGCAGTTTTTCGGTTTCGATCTGACCGAAGTCACCAAAGACAGATTCAATCGCATCGCCAAACACCTGCTCAGCCTCTTGTTCATCGGCTTGGTCATTCTCTTCGCAGGCTTGATCTGCTGGAACCTGGGCTGGCTTTGAAGTTTTCCATGATGCTTGTCATTCCATTTCTGGTCCTTCTTGGCATCGCCGCGGGTCCTTTGCTGGCTTGCGTGAAGTCCACTCCCATCCGCCGTTCAGCGGGTTGGCTTCTATTGATTTCACTCACCGTCAGCTCCCATTTCATTCTCTTGGAAAATGGTGCATTCCTGCGCATGGTGGGGATTTGTTGTGTCCTTCTTGGAGGCATGAAAGGCCTCGTCTATGCCGAGTGGGCAGGTAAGGAAAAACTGAGCCTGTCCCGATATGCCATCTTCTCGTTCCTCTGGTTTGGCATGGATCCGGGCACATTCCGATTCAGGAATCCCAAGCTCCGATGGAAAAACGACATCGCCATCGGCTCCCTTCTCGTCGTCATCGGCCTGAGCGGATCATGGCTCGTCGCAAACCTCGGGTGGAAACACATCTTCATCATGTTTCTTCCGCTCAGCCTCGCCTTCCACTTCGGATTTCTCCGCATTCTCAAAGGCTCTCTCAGGGCTTTCGGCTTTCCGGTAAGAACCCTTTTTCCCAATCTCCTGGCAACCACCGGCGTCGCCGATTTCTGGAGCCGGCGCTGGAACATCGGCTACTCACAAATGATGCAACGCCTCGTCGGTCGCCCCATCGAATCCATCGCAGGAAAATCAACCGCAGTCATGGCCGTTTTTATCAGTTCCGGTCTTCTGCATGAACTCGCCATCACCTTGCCCGTCATGTCCGGCTTCGGCCTCCCAACCCTTTACTTCACCCTCCACGGCCTCCTCACCCTGATTGAACAACGATTCAAGCGCCCCTTCGGGAAAATTCCCGCACTCATCTCCGTCATCCTCCCCTTGGGCTGGCTCTTCCCCTCCAAGTTCCAAACCGAAGTCATCGAGAAATGCCTCAGCGTCTTCTAACAACTTCCTCGATCTCCCACGAATGAGAAGCCTTTAGCGTCGCTCTATCGAGCGTCGCAGCCAATGAGATGCGCGCGAAGCTCTCTTCCCATTCGCGTTCCATCCGCAGCGACGGTCATAGACACGCCGCTACAGACGTTGTGCATGCGGCCATTGCGAAGCATGTAGCGTCGCTCTACTTGTCCCGGCATAGCCGATAGGCGACGACGGATGAGCGTCGCAGCCCATGAGAAGCGCGCGAAGCTCTCTTCTCATTCGCGTTCCATCCACAGCGACGGTCATCCGGCGTCGCCTCAGGGCTATGCCGGGACAGGTAGACACGCCGCCCCAGAACTGCGCACCCCGCATCCCCATTTTTTCAAATCCGGGCTTGTTTTGTTAAGAAAACTTGATAATCGGCACTTGTTCGGCATCCCATTGCCGGGCCATCCCTCCCCGGATTGTGAATTTCTGTTTCCAGAGCGTATGGCGGATTCTTGCCATGACCTGCCCGTGCCTGATGGCCCTGGGCCAGGTTTCGAGCGTCCAGCCGGGATCGCAAATGGCCCACGCGGCGAATGCCGGATGGCTGGATTTCCGGCCCTCGTCGGCTGTCGGGGTGCGGGTGAATTTGGGATTTCTCGCGGGAAAAGCGCACTCGCCCAATATCGGGTGGATCGATTTCGGCACCGGATCGCCCGCCAACGGCCACGCCTATTCCAACGCCAGCGCGGCGGATTTCGGCGTCAATCTTTTGCCAGACGGCTCGCTTTCCGGAGTGGCGTATTCGGCGAATTGCGGGTGGATTTGCTTTGATCCTGCGGCGGGAGATCCGCGCATTGATCTCCTCACCGGCGCATTCTCCGGGCAGGCTTGGGGGGCGAATCTGGGCTGGATCTCGCTGGAAACCTCACTGTTGACCCAATCCATCGCGGCACCGGATAGCGACCTGGATGGCATTGCCGATTCCTGGGAAATGCAGCATTTCCAAAATCTCGCCACCGCGGCTGCCAATCCAGCCACTGATGCGGATGGCGATGGCGCCACGGACCTCGATGAATTTCGCGCGGACACCGATCCGCAGGATCCGAGCCGTTTTTTTAAAATCGTCTCCTTCGTTCCCAACGCCACGCGCACCAGCGCTTTGGTCACCTTGGTCACCTCGCCTTCGCGGGTGTTCCGGCTGGATGTGAGTTCCGCGCCGGACGGCACCTGGGCGGATAGCGGCCTGGGAGTGTTCGCACCGGACGCGGGCGGCACCACCACCCGCAGCATTCCGCTCGGCGGGGAGCCGAAGAAATTTTTACGCGCTGCCGCCTTGCCACCCTTGTCACCTGGATCATGAAAACCATCGTATCGATCGCGCTCGTCACCGGGCTTGCCTGCACCGCCCATGCCCAAGGGCCGCTGGTTCCTCCGGGCGCACCGGCACCGAGCATGAAGACGCTCACCCAGATCGAGCCGCGCACGGATGTGCTCCGGCTGGCTGGCGATGCGGGAGCACAACATGTGATATCTTCACCGGGATCCTATTATCTAACAGGAGAGATATCATCTGTTTCCACTCCCGTCGCCATCCGCATCACGGCGTCCCATGTCACCCTGGATCTTGGCGGATTCCGGATTCATGGTGATTCCGCCAGCAATCGCACGGGCATCCAGTTGAGTGGAAATCTCGAAAACGTCCGCATCCACAATGGCATCCTGAGCACCTTTCAAAACCTCATCACGGTGGCGAGCGGCAGTCCGGGTGCCAACACGGTGAGCGGCGCAGTGGTGGAATCCATCCAAGGCAGCGGCTTCAATGGAGCGGGAATCCATCTGGGAAGCACCGCCTCCAACCGCGTGGAAAACTGCGTGCTCGTGGGTGGGCTTGCGGGCATCCATGCGGGCAGCATTGTGAATTGCCATGTGGCCACAGCGATTCCCAGCGCCATCGCGATTTCCGCCTACTCCCGGGTTTCCCAATCCAGCGGCATCGCCACCGGTACGGGGTCCGTGGGAATTTCCGCTGCCGATTGCGAGGTGAGTCATGCCAAAGGGCAGGGGACTTCTGCGGGATTGATCGGCGGCAACGTTGCCAACTCCCGAGGCATTTCCACCTTGGGCATCGGCATCGATGCCACCGGCAACGTCTCCCAATCGGAAGGTTCAAGCATCGATGAAACCGGCATTTTCTCCGAAGGCTCCATTTCCGATTCCATCGGCAGGGCCGGCCAAGGCTTCGGGCTCTGGGCCGGAGGAAATGTCGCCAACTCCACCGGAATCGTGGAAGCGGACGGCATCGGCATCCGCTCGCTGGGCAGCGTTTCCAACTCCACCGGCGAAGGCGTGCAGGCGTGGGGCATTCTGGCGGAAGGCACCGTGAGCCACTCGTCCGGATCCAGCCGCGATGACGTGCTCGGCTTCGTGGGCGTGGGCATCGGCGCAAAGATCATCCATCACAGCCACGGCGATGCCGATGGCGGCACCGGCCTTCAGGCAACTTTGGCGGTGGGCAGCACTTCGACCGGTGCTGATATCATCGATAACCGCTACCTGATGCCATAACTCATACGCAGGCCGCATCCGCCACGCGCATGCCATCCATGGCCGCGCTCACGATGCCACCCGCATAACCCGCGCCCTCGCCGCAGGGGAACAGGCCGGAGATCTCCGGGTGCTCCAAAGTATCGTCCCGGCGCGGGATTCTCACCGGCGAACTGGTCCGCGTTTCAAAGCCTAACAGAAGCGCCTCACGCGAGGCATAACCGCGGATTTGCCGGTCAAACAACTGCAAGCCTTCGCGCATCCGGCTGGTGATCCACTTGGGCAGCAGTTCATGCAAGGGCGCGGACTTGGCACCGGGGAAATAACTCGTCTCCGGCAGGTCATGGGAAATTTTTCCTAACAGATAATCCGCCACCCGTTGTCCCGGAGCCACTTGACCGCCCCCACCTGCCTGTTTGGCGGCGCGTTCGAGTTCCTTTTGAAACACCAGCCCGGCGAGCACGCCATGCTGTGGAATGAGATCGCGCAGGTCCTCCGGCTCCACGGTGGAAACCATGCCGGAATTTGCAAAGGGCGAATCGCGCCGCGAGAGGCTCATGCCATTCACCACGACTTCATCGTTCTCGGTGGATGCCGGGACGATCCAGCCGCCCGGGCACATGCAGAACGAATGCACGCCGCGGTCGCGGATCTTGGTCGCCAGCCGATAGCGGGCGGCAGGCAGGAGGCGCGGGCGTTCCTGGCCGCGATCGAGATGATACTGGCTGCGGTCGATGAACGGCTGCGGGTGCTCGATGCGGAAACCGACCGCAAAGGGCTTGGGTTCTAACAGAATCTTCTTCTCCGCCAATAACCGATAGATATCACGCGCCGAGTGGCCGCTGGCGAGGATGACCGCATCCGCCGCGATCTCGCTGCCGCTTGCGGTGAGCACGCCGTGGATGCGATTCCCGCTGACGATGAAATCGACGACCTTGGTTTGAAAATGCACCTCGCCACCGACCGCGAGGATCGAGGCGCGGATGGCTTTGACCACGTTGGGCAGCAGGTTGGAGCCGATGTGAGGGTGGGCATCTGTGAGAATCCGGTCCGGCGCGCCATGGGCGGCGAGGATTTCATAAATGCGCGCCACCGGTCCGCGTTTGGTGGCACGGGTGTAGAGTTTTCCATCGGAAAAAGTGCCCGCCCCGCCCTCGCCGAAACAGTAGTTCGACTCCTCGATCACGCGGCCCTCCCGCAGCAGCGGTGCGAGATCGAAGCGCCGCGCGCTGGCATCCTTGCCGCGTTCCACGATCACCGGCTTCCAACCGTTTTCCAAACACCGCAAGGCCGCAAACATCCCCGCCGGACCGCAGCCTACGATCACCACCCGCTTCGCATGGGTGGGCAGGGGATCACAAGTCCACTGCGGGCGGATCTCCGGCGGAGGCGGGCCGCCGATGGAGACGTCCAGCCGCAGTTGGACCTTCACCTGACGTTGGCGCGCATCGATGGAATGTTTGCGCAACACCACGCCGCCAATCCTTGAAACCGGAATCCCCAGCTTCTTTGCCGCCGCATCCCGGCGGGCGGCATCGTCCTCGGATTTCTCCAAAGGCAAAACAATGTCAACGGTCTCGGTCAATGGCTGCACGGGAAATGAAGTAGGTTCAACCGCGGATCGACCGCTTGGTTCCGGTATCGTCCACGCTCACAAAGGTCACCCGGGTGGAAAAAATCGGATGAGGCCCGGCCTTTTCATCGATCACCTTCACCGCATACGTCACGCTGGTGTTGCCCTCGCGTTCGAGCGTGCAGGTGATGCGCAGGATCGTGCCTTCCCTCACGCTGTGATGGAACTCCACGGTATCCATCGCCACCGTCACGAACTGGCAATGCGGATATTCCAGACTCGCGGCGATCCATGAGGCTTCATCGATCCATGCCAGCAACCTGCCTCCGAAGAGGAAACCATAGTGATTCAAATCCCCGGGCAGGACGAGACGGTGCGTTTCCATGGTGGCATCAAGTTCACCAGCGGCGGCGTTTGCCTTCGCGATAGAGACCCGCATCGAAGGAATAAGCTCCCGCTCCTGTTAGAATGAGCGCGATCATCGGGATGAGATAGAGCAGCGCGAGTTCCTTGGCATCATAGGTGGTTGGAGGTTTCACAAACCACGGCGATGAACCATGAAAATCAAAGGCCGCCACCACCATCGCCATGCCCATCACAAAAGCCGCCGGCCGCGTGGCGAGTCCCACGATGATGAGCAATGCCGCACCCACTTCCGCACCGATGGAGAGCATCAGGCTGAGAGGCGGCGAGAGATACTTGAGCGGGAAAAAATCCGGCACGTAAAACAGATCCTTGCGCGTGCCATATTCCTGCAGTTTGGGCA
>JALOTR010000202.1 GCA_025457805.1 Akkermansiaceae bacterium
GCCACTGGTTCAAACTCAAACACACCTACGGCATCTACTTCCTCACACTTGAAAAATCCAACAGTGCTGCCGAGACCTGTTCCATCAACCTCGTCGATCACAGCGACCCGAGAAAAGCGCAAGGCCGCGCCAAATCAAAAGCCTCGAAGGGTCCATCGGCGCGGCAACCCCGCCCCGTTGGGAACTTCATCAACATCGCCATCAAGAGAGCCACCCAGCGGACGCAACGATTCATCCGCTGGATAAGGGTCTGGATTTACAAAAAGGCTCGCTGGAGCGCTGCCATCGCCCGCCTCGGCAAAGTCTGGGCCGGAACCTACTCATCGCTTTCCGCACCCATCCATGGTCCGCCCCTTTGTCATGCCTTTGTCATGCCTTTGTCATGGGCGGGGGGAGGCAAGAGCTTTGCGCGAGTTCTTTGGCTGCGACACTCATCCGGCGTTGCCTACGGCTATGCCGGGACAAGTAGAGTGACGCTACAGGCGGCTCTTTGGCTGCGGGACGGACGGAGTGCTCTGGAGGGCTAACTTAGCTTTCGAAGTAGGTGTAGCCGGCGAGGCCTTCGCGGTAGAGGTCGAGGATTTCGCGGCGCTCTTTGGGCGAGATGCGGCCGTCGGTGACGGCTTTTTCGGCGAAGTTGCGGAACTTGGAAACGAGTTCCTTGGGATCGTATTCCACATAGGTGAGCACGTCCGCCACGGTATCGCCTTCCACTTCGTGAGTGTAAACGGGTTTGCCTTTTTCGAGGTGCACGCCGACGACGTTGGTATCGCCTAACAGGTTGTGGAGATCGCCGAGGGTTTCCTGATAGGCGCCGACCAAGAAGACGGCGACGTAGTAGGGTTCGTTTGGTTTGAGTTCGTGCAGGGGAAGAATCTTGGCGACGTCTTCCTTGTCGATAAAGCGGTCGATCTTGCCATCGCAATCGCAAGTGATATCTGCCAACACGGCGCGCTGGCGGGGTTTTTCATCGAGGCGATGAATGGGCATCACGGGGAACAGTTGATCGATGGCCCAGGAGTCCGGCAGCGATTGGAAGAGGGAGAAATTTCCGTAATAGAAATCGACGAGTGTGGAGGACAACTCGCGGAGGTCTTCCGGGATGTCATCGAGTTCCGCGATGAGATTGGAGATGCGGGTGAGGATGTGCCAGAACCATGCTTCCGCCAGGCCGCGCTCGCGGAGCGTGGCGCTGCCATAGAAAAACTGCGCGCGCATTTGATCGCGGTAGTAAACGGCATCGTTGAAACTTTCCTGCAGGTTCTTTTTGCTGAGCGTCTTGTTGACGTCGATGAGGTTGTTCAGGTTCTGCGGTGCGTTTTGCGGAACGATGGGTGCGAGTTCGCTGGTCTGGGCGCTGGTGACATCGAGGATGTTGAAGACGAGCACCGAGTAATAAGCGACCACGGCACGGCCGCTTTCCGAGATAAGATTGGGATGGGTGACGCCGGCCTTGTCGCAGATTTGAGAAATCACTTCTACGATGTCCGTGCAGTATTCCGCCACCGAGTAGTTGCAGGACGAGTGGAAGTTCGTATGCGAACCATCATAATCCACTGCCATGCCGCCGCCGATGTCGAGCACGCCCATGGGTGCGCCTTCCTTGACGAGATCGCAATACATCCGCACGGCTTCCGTCGCGCCTTCGCGGATGGCGGCGATGTTGGGGATTTGCGAACCTTGATGATAGTGCAGCATTTTCAGGCAGCCGAGGTAACCGGCATCCTTCAAGTGATCGACAACGCCGATAACTTGGGCGGCGTTGAGACCAAAGACCGATTTATCACCCGCGCTGTCCTGCCAATGGCCGGAACCACGGGTGGAAAGACGGACGCGCACGCCGAGATTGGGCAGCACGCCGATCTTGCGGGAGCGCTCGAGGATGAGTTCCAACTCGCTGGGCATTTCCAGCACGAGCATGATCTTGAGACCCATCTTCTGGGAATGCAGTGCGAGGTCGATGAATTCCTCGTCCTTGTATCCATTGCAGATGATATAAGCTTCCGGATCATGCATGTGGGCGAGGGCCGCGATGAGTTCCGGCTTGGAGCCCGCTTCCAGACCATAATGATATCTCTTTCCGAACTCGGCGATTTCCTCAATGACCTGGCGTTGTTGGTTCACCTTGATCGGATAGACGCCGCGGTATTCGCCACGGTAGCCGGTATCCTTGATGGCCTTGCGGAAGGATTCATTGATTTCCGCGATGCGCGAATGCAAGAGATCGCGGAAACGCAGCAGCACGGGAAGGTGCGTGCCACGATCGTGCAAGCCCTCGATGACTTCGAAGAGGGAAACCTCCTTGCTGGCTTCATCATCTTCGAGGCGCACGGTGACGTGGCCTTTTTTGTTTACGCCGAAGAATTTGTGGCCCCAGGATTCGAGGCCGTAGAGTTCGGCGGACTGCTCGGTGGTCCAAGCCGGGGTGGCTTTGCGCTTGGTTGGCTTGGGTGCGGCTGCGGCTGCGGAGGGAGGAATCATGGAGATGAGGAAATGAAAATAGGAATTCTGGAGAGCGGCGGAGGAATCAAGGGAATGCAAGCCTCTAGCGGAAGCTTAAAAACGCGGAATCATTCGGGTTTCCAATCGGGAAACTCGCTCTTGAGCTGTTGGCGATATTTTTCCGCCTCGGTCTTGTCGCCTTGCTTTTCGAGGGCCTCGATGAGCTTGCTGAGAGCGAGAGGTTTGAGGTCCTTGTCCTCGTGGAATTTCACGACGATGAGGTATTCCGCTGCGGCCTTGGAGGCGTCGTCCGCCTTGAATTCGAGATCGCCAATGAGAATGCGGAGGCCGGCGCTGGTGCGGCCTTGCGGGCGGAGTTCGAGGGCTTCGTCCGCGGATTTGCGGGCTTCACTGGGGCGATCGAGCGCGAGCAAGGCGCGGCCGCGGTCGAGCAGGCCATCGGCTTTCCATGAAGGATTGTCTTCCACGGCGAGCACATTGTTGGCTGCGGCGAGGGCACCCTCGAAATCGCCGATTTCAAGGCGGGCTTTGGCGAGGTAGCGCCAGACTTCCTTGGGCGTGGCGCGGGGTTCTTCCGGACTAGCGATTAGGGAAAGACACTTGCCGGCCATGGCATAGTCCCCGGAATTGTAGGCCTGCATGCCGGACCACTGGAGGATCTGGTCCGGGATATCGGCATCGTATTTTCCGGTGATGGCGAGTTTGATTTCCCCGCTGAGTTTGGCCGCGTCCTGGGAGGCGAAGTAGCCGAGGGCGAGGAGGATGCCAGCGTGTTTGCTGTAGGCTTCCGGGCGGAGTTTGCGCGCGGTTTCCAGAGGGGAGATGGCTTCCTGGGCGGCATTGGTTTTGACCATGCCCCAGCCGATCCAGTAGTTGGCTTCCGCTTGGTGGCTTTCGTTGAGGTCCGTGACGTTCTTGAGCAGCCCCTGATAGCGGAGAATCATGTCCGGGATGTTGTTCTCGCCGCGGCGCATGCGGGCGGATTCCAGCCATGCGAATGAGGTGAGATCGGCCGGGATGCCAGCTGCGGTGAGGCGATCAAAATCAGCGATCGCTTTTTGCGGTTCCGCGATTTCGACATAGGCCTTGGCGCGTTTGGCGAGGGCGGAAGGGACGCGCGAGTCATCGGGATAGCGGGTGATGAACTCGCTGAGCGAACGGATGGCTCCCTGATGGTCGCCCGCCTCGGCAAGACACCAGCCGCGCTGATAGAAAAGCCCGGGTTTGTTTTTCTCGCTGATCACATTGGCGTTGATCTCGCTGTAAACCTTGGCGGCTCCGGCGGTGTCATTGGCGGCGAAGAGCGACTCCGCCTTCATCATCATCGCGGTGTGGATGCGCGGATCCTCGGGGCGGGATTTTTTGTAAAGCTGGAGGAAGGCGTCGACTTGGTCAGGCAAATGGCGGCCCTCGATCTGGAAAAAGCAGAGCAGTCGGTAATAGGATGCTTGGAAGGCGAGGTCCATTTCCGGTTTCACGAGGCGCTCCACCTCGCGGAAAAGAGTGAGCGCCTCGGTGGGTTGCTTGAGCCGCATGTGGGCGCGGGCGGCGATCATCAGGCGGCCCGCTTCCTTGTCACCGGTCGCCTTGATGGTGCTGGTGCGGAAGGCTTCGATGACCTTTTTGTAATCCTTCATCGTGAAGTAATTGGTCATCAGCGCGGTCTGAGCATCCGCGCGGAAATCATCCATTCCGGGGCTGCGGAGAACGAGGGAGAGGTAACGGTCCGCGACATCGGTCTTGCCGAGCTTGGTGGCGGCCAGCGCGGCATGCAGCGCCGCCTCGCCACGGATTTTCGGGGCGTGGTCGGCGGCCACGACGGCCTCGAAAATGCCAAAGGCTTCCTCGGTTTTTCCCGCCTTCATCGAGAGGTGGCCGAGTGCGACCTTCGCTTGCGGGGCGAAGAGCCCGCCTGCGGGGTCCTCGATGACGCGGGTGAAGGCACCCACCGCCTCACGGTCGCGACCAAGCAGACGGTAGCAATTTCCGGCAAAATAGTTGCCACGCGGGCGTTCTTCCGGCTTGGCGGCATTTGCGGCGTAGCGCTCGAACATCGGAGCGGCGAAGGCATATTCGCCCTTGTTGTAGTGGTCGGCAGCCAGCGTGTAAGCAGCGGCGGCGGCCCATTTCCCTTTGCCGTAGCGGTTGAGCAGGGTGCTGAAACAGCGTTTCCCATCCTCGATCTGGCCGGATTGGTAGTAGCTGTTTCCCAAATACCACCACGCCATCTCGGCGTTGGGATGATTGGGAAACTCGGTGAGGTATTCGGCGAAAATCTGGCCTGCTCGCTGATAGAGCGCCCCGCGATTGGCGAGATCCGTGGCTGCTTGGGCGGAGTCGTAGAGGTTCTTGCCGCGGAGAAAGAAGTCATTCGCCGCATTGGGAGCCAAGGCCGGATCAACCGCCTCCGCCCGCGGGACTTGGGCCGCCGCGGTGCAGGCAAGAAAGAGCAGGAGTGCAAAGGAGCGTTTCAATGTGGCAATAGCTTAAGCGCAAATCGGTCGCAGGGCCATGGAATTCATTCCTTGGGCGCAGGCCGCTGGGTGGCGAAGGAAATATTCCAGATCCCGGCCTTCTCGCAGGTATCGATGACTTCCACAATGCGCTGGAAATCCACACTGCCATCGCCGCGAATGCGCACCGGCTGGTTTTTGAATTGTTTGGCAATGGCCGAGAGCTTGTCGAGAAGCTGGGGCAGATCCACCGTCGAGCCCTCCACGCGGATCACGCCATCCGGGAGGACATTGATGATGATTTCCCCCTTGGGGCGGTTGAGTTCGGAGCCTTCCTCCGCGGTGGGCACCGAGACGTTGAGTTCCGTCTCGGATCGGCTGAACTGCCAGGTCACGATGAAGAAAATGAGGAGCAGGAACACGATGTCGATCATCGGCGCCAGTTGCATCGCTGCGGGCTCCGGTTGACGGCTGGAAAATTTCATGGCGTGCGGGAGGCTCAGATTCCGTGGACGTCCTGACGATCTCCGCCGAGCGGCGAAGGCACGGGCATCGCGTAGTCCTCACGCGCCCGCTGGGCCGGAGTGTAGGCGACTTGTTGGGTCTGCTGGCGCTCCACCTGCGAGTGAAGCAAGGCCATCAGATGGGTGGCGGCGGCTTCGAGCTCGGCGATGTATTTCTGAACCCTGCCGCGGAAAATCGAGTAAAACACCAGCGCCGGAATGCCAATCATCAGCCCGGCGGCCGTGGTGATCAGCGCCTCGGAAACACCTTCCGCGAGTTCCATTTGCCGCACGCCTTGGACATCTCCGGAGGAAATCTGGAGGAAGGACTTGATCATGCCAAGCACCGTGCCCAACAGCCCGACCATCGGCGCAATCGCCCCGATATCGGCAAGGTAGGTGATGCGCGAACTCAGCAGACCCGCCTGACGGGACCCTTCCGCTTCCGCCACCTCGCGCACGCCGCCGAAGGACGCCATGGGATACTTGGTGAGGAAATCGAGGGTT
>JALOTR010000203.1 GCA_025457805.1 Akkermansiaceae bacterium
CATCAGGTCGGGCTGGGGCTCGCCTTCCTGACCGATCAGCCACTCGCGCGCCAACTCCGTGAGCCATGCGCCTTGGTTGCGGAAAAGCACCGGCCGCGCTCCGGTTTTCGCGGCATCCATGGCCACGGCGGTGAAATCGACGTGCGCGGTGATATCCATTTCCCCCGGAGCGGCCAGAGGGCACTCGCCTGCCCGATGCTGCGAGAAGGTCCTCAGCGTGCCCTTGGTGCGTGCCACATGATAGTAGTCCGGCCGCGCAAATCCGTAATCGAACCACAACATCCACCCAGCCACCAGTGCCCGCCCCAGCGGCGCGAAAAACTCCTCGTAGCCGGTCCGGACTTCCGTGCGATAGCCCTCCGGAAACGGCCCCTCCAAGCTAGCGACCGCCGCCGCGAGTTTGCTCGTGGAAATCTCCGCCAGCTCCCAAACAAAGCCTGCCCCCTCATCCAGCGCCACCCGGCACTCCCGCCAGCGCCCGTCCCGCCACTCGATCACGTGGAAGGGCAGCGCATCGAGAAGCTCATTGCCAAAGGCGATCCCCGGCAACGGATTCCTCGCCAGTTCCGCAGCGTCTGCGACGATGCGCACCGTCTTGTCAAATTTCCCCAAGCTCGCCCGCTGCGCCTCCCTCAAGCTCGCGAGCGGCTCGCAGATCGCATATTCCAGCGCAGCCAGCGCCGCCGGATTCAGCCGCCCGATTTCCTCCAACACATCCGCCGCCAGCGTCCCGTCGTGCGCGCCGCACTCGATGATGCGCCAGGGTGCACCAATCCACTCCCACTCGCGCAGGAATCGCCGCGCCAGCAAGCGCCCGAACAGCGGACCCACGCTCACACTGGTGAAAAAATCCCCTTCCCTGCCGACCTGGACCGCCTGCCGCGCATAATAACCACCCGCCGGATCATACAAAGCCACCGCCATGAATTCAGGAAACACCATCGCCCCCTCACGGCCGATCTTCTCCCTGAGCAGCTCCCGCAACGAAGGGGTTGCGGGAAAGCTCCGGATCGGATAGTCTTCGGGTCGCTTGGCCGCCTGCATGGGCGCTGATGAATCCGGATCTGGCATGGCAACCCCTCAATATTCGAACCGCAGGAAGAACAGCAAACGCTGGTTCTTCAAGCGCAAAGGCTTCTGGCTCACCCTGTTCATCCTCGGCCTCGTCGCGGGCATCGGCGGATATCTGTTTGTGGAGGGCTACACTCGCGAATACCGCCAGCGCGCCGCCACCTACGATCTGGACCGCATCAATGATCTGGAAATTCCCAGCGTGATCGTCGATCGCAATGGCAAGGAAATCGGCCGGATTTTCGTGCAAAACCGCAGCGTCATTCCCATCGATCAGGTGCCGGATATCTTCATCAAGGCGCTGCGTGCTGGCGAAGATTCCCGTTTCCTTGATCACAATGGCGTGGACTACATCGGCATCATGCGTGCTGCCAAACTCACCGCCCAAGGCAGTGCGCAAGGAGCCAGCACCATCACCCAGCAGCTCGCGAGAAATGCCTACAACCTCAAAGAGGAAGCGGTTCAGCGCAAGGAAACCACCATCCAGCGGAAACTCGTGGAAGCCTTCCTCGCGATGCGCATCGAGGAGCGTTACAGCAAGCGCCAGATCCTGGAATTCTATCTCAACCGCATCTACTTCGGCAGCGGCTTCTATGGCATCCGCTCCGCCTCGCTCGGCTACTTCGGCAAGGAGCCGATGACACTCCAGCCCGAGGAATGCGCCTCGCTCGTCACCCTCATCAAGAACCCGAACCGCCGCTCGCCCCTCAACAACCCGAATGTCAACCGCGAGGGTCGCAATTACGTCCTGATGCGGATGAAAGAAGAGGGCTTCATTTCCTCATCAGAACTCACCCGTCTCAGAGCCCTGCCGCTTGTCCTCAACTCCCAGCCCCTGCGCCGCGGCACCACCCATCTCTACGAACGCATCGCGGAATCCGTGGGCCTCGCCCTTGGCGAAGACGCCCTCGCTTCGGGCGGTTTCACCATCCACACCACCATCCTTTCCGAAGCCCAGTCCGCCGCGGAAAAGGCACTGGCCGATTCCCTCGCCCGTGCGGAAACCCAACCCGGATATCGCCGCCAGAAATATGCCGATTACCGGAAATCCGATCCCAAACCCGCCGAGTATCTCCAAGGCGCCTGCCTGATGATCGATCACGATACCGGCGAAGTCCTCGCCCACGTCGGCGGCCGGGATTACGCACAAGTTCCCTATGATTTCATCGAACTCGGCAAACGTCCGCTCGGCACCGCCTTTTTCCCCTTCATCTACGCCGCAGGCTTCGAGGCCGGCCTCACCCCCGCCACCATCATCGAGGACGAGCCCATGGACAACCGCTCCGTCATGGTCGGCGGCCGCGAGGGCATCCTCGGCGAGTGGGGCATGGAAGTGGCATCGCCCGTCTATCAGGGGAAAATCCCCGCCCGTGAGGCCTTGGAGCAGTCGAAAATCGGGGCCACCGTCCGCTTCGCCGATCAGGCCGGCCTCGCCCACGTCGTCAAGACCGCCACCAACTTCGGCTTCCCGCTGGAACGCGCCGAACTCCTCCGCCGCCTCTCCGTCGGCTTCGAGGAAGTTTCCCTCAAACAAGCCGTCCGCGCCATGTCCGCCTTCCCCAATGGCGGGAAACTCGGCTCCGCAGAACTGCATTATGTCGATCGCGTGGAAAACCCCAACGGCCGCATCGTTTACCGCCGCGCACGGGTGACCCCGAAATCCGTCGAAGTCGTCGATGAAGCCACCGCCTGGCAGGTTCACAGCATGATGGCCGGCTCGCTCTATCGCGGCAGCTCCAAGGGCGCGCTCGATGGTCTCGTGGAAAAACCCTTCAACGGCGCAGGCAAAGGTGGCACCACCCATGACTTTGGCGATTGTTGGTTCCTCGGTTACAACAAGCGCATCACCTGTGGTGTGTGGACCGGTTTCCTCTCCGCCAATGGCGAACCCATCTACCCCGGCGCCTTCAGCCGCGATCTCGCCCTGCCAGTCTGGCAAGCCGCCATCAATGCCGCCACTCCCTCCTTCGGCGGCGGCAAATTGGAACCACCCGCCAGCGTCGTCGAGGTCCCCGTCTGCTCCGTCTCCGGCCAGCGCTCCACCCAGTTTTGCCAGGAATACTCGGAAGACCCCGCCACCGGCGTGGTCCGCTCCCACTCCACCTCCGTTTCCGAATACTTCCGCCGTGGCACGGAAAAAATTGCCTTCTGCACCGTCCACTCGGGCGCCGCAACAGACATCGCGAATCCTGAAAACTCCCTTCTCAACCTCCCCGCGCTCGACGCCGTCCCGGTCCGCCCCAAAGCCCCCGTCCTCATCGGCGACGATCCCTACCACACGGAACTCCCCAGCTTCGCCGCCGTTTCCAGCGAGTCCGGCATGGTCCGCCGCCGCACCAATGTGCTCGACAGTTTGGACTTGGGAAATTTCGAGGAAGCCATCCCGCTCAAGCGCCCCCGCCGTCTCGTCATCGAGGACGAATGATGCCATGCCCTCCCGCGGACGCCACCGCTCCACTTCAAAGGAGTGCCACGATGTCCTGCGCCGCATCGAGAGCCTCGAGGGCGTAGCTGCCGTCATCATCGGCCGCTCCTACGGCGGCAAATCCCTCGGCAGCGAATGCCGTACCGGCTCCATCCGCATCCAGCGCCAAGTCTCCGGCGGCCTCAAAGCCGTCATGCAATCCTCCAAAGGCCTCCAGGAAATCTACATCCGCACCCAACCCGGCTGCGAAGACGCCGTCCAAAAAGCCCTCGAAGCCTCGCAGAAAACGTAGTTGAAACGTAGTCGGGGACTTCAGTCCCCCGACAACAGGAGCGCTGGATAACATCCCACAAATCACTCCGTATTCTTCCCGGATGGCGCAGGTTCCGCCATCCCTAACAGCTCTCGTGGCACTCCATATTGCATCCACCAGATAGTGTAAAATACATCACTATGACCGAAGCTATGGGCAACCACGATCCAACCATCCTCGGTTCTGAGCCAAAGTCCCACCGCATCATCATTGTCATGCGGTGGGTGTTTGATGGACTTCCCTGAAGCATCCACCGTCCTGCCTACGAAAAGAGCCCAATTCCTGAACGTCTTGAACTTCTACGGATGCACCCAGTCAAATGGAAGTCCGGACTTGGAAGCGGTGAGGATCTGGAACGGAGCGCAAGCTTCAGCCGGCGAGGTTTCTCTTCAAAAACCGCTCAATAACTCGCGCCGGCTGAAGCCAGCGCTCCTTCCCATCGGCGAAATCTAACAGCCTGTTAGATTGTGATACTACGCAAAAGCGTAATTTCAAGATCCACCAAATCATGGTTTCCTCCAGCGTCATTTCCGAAGGCAAATGACAGCCCCCTCCCCGGAAACCTCCCCGCTTGAATGAAAACCAGTCCCTCCCCGAGACATCTTCCCAAATCCCTCAAAAAAGGCATGAGCCTGCTCGAACTCACCGTCGTGATTCTGGTGCTGCTCTCGCTGATGACGCTGCTCATGATCGGCACCTCCACGTGGAAGCGTGGGGCGGATCGCTCGGCCTGCATTCTCAACATCCGCAACACCCAGAACGCCGTGCGCGCCTATCAGAATGTGCGGGGAGTGCCGGAAGGGACCTTGATCAACATCACCACCCAGGTGATGGGACCCGGTGGATTTCAGGAAATCATTCCGGAGTGCCCGGGCGGTGGCATTTACACGCCGCTGGATCGCATCCCGTATGAGGGCGAATTGGCCATCACTTGCAACCTCGCGCCGAATCAGGCCCACGTGCCGAATTCGTATGCGGATTGGTGATGGGTGATGGTTGATGGGTGATTCCGAAGCTTGGGCTTGGAAATTTTCATCAGGGTCACAGGATGGCCCGCATGATTCACCGCTGGTCTCCGCGCCTTGCCACCCTTTTTCTGGGATGGGCCTGTGCGCTGTTGCTTGCGGTGCAGGCGGCAAACTGCGTGGGCCAGTGGTCGCGCGAACCCGCCGATGTGCATGCCTACCGCATCGCTGCGGAGAAGATGGCCGGGGGCGTGGATCCTTATGTTTCCGTGGATGGAAACCGGACGCTGCAATATCTCTATCCGCCTACCTTTCTGATGATGTTTTCCCCTGTGCTGCGGGTGGAAGGAAGTTATGGGTTGGCGTGGTGGGCGGGCTTGCAGATCGTGATGCTGGCGGCCCTGGCGCGCTGCCTATGGATGGCCTGCGCGATGGTGGCGAAGGGAAAAACAGATGCCGTGATCGTGATGGCGGCGCTGTTGTTGTTTGCCCCTGCATGGCGGAATCTGGTGGAGGGCCAGATCAGTGGCATGGTCGCGCTGGCCATGCTGGCCGGGGTGTTTCTGTTAGAAAAAGGCCATCCCGTCAAAGCCGGCCTGATGCTTGCGCTGGCGGCGCATTTCAAGGTGCTGCCGGTGATTGCCCTGCCGATTCTGTTAGCCCAGCGGAGATGGCAGGCGGCGGGTGCGATGGCGGCTTGGGGCCTGGCTTTGATTCCCCTCGGTGCCGCATGGGCACAGATCACCGGAGCCATGCCCGGCGGGATCAGCGCGGCAGCGGATTTGTGGTGGAGCTGGGTTTCCAACATGGTGGCTCCGGTGGCGGTGGACCCGGGGAGTTGGATCGCCAAGGAATACACGCCATGGAATCATTCCTTCGTCGCAGCGCTGCACCGGATCTTCGATCCCGCTGTGGCGCAGCAATTCGGCTGGCAGCAGCCACCCTTGGCAGTCCCGCGCTGGCTGCTGCGCGCCGTGGCCTGGCTGCTTGGCGCGGCAGGCATCGCCGCCACGCTGCGGATCGCATGGAAAGGCGCCCATCATCCGGCCGTCCGCATGGGTTCATTCGGCTTGGTATGGTTGATGTTGAATCTCTGCCACGCCCAAACCTGGACGCATCATCTTCTTTCGTTTGCATTGCTCATTCCATTG
>JALOTR010000204.1 GCA_025457805.1 Akkermansiaceae bacterium
CTCGGCGCGGATGTCGTCCCACAGGATTTCCTGACGCGGCATCTGGCCGTCTTCATCCGCGGCCCAGGGCCCGTTGAGCATGAGATCCACCGTGCCATCTTTTTGGGGAGTGAAGGAAATTTCCACCTCTTTCCACGACCACCAGCGCAGCGGAAAGGTGATGTCGGTCTTGCGTTCGCGCACGGCCGGATCCTTTTCCCAATCGGCGGGATTCACATTGCCAGCGGAAACCTCCACATCGCCCAAAGGTGCCTGGTCCAGCGGCACATTCAGCCACAAGCGCGCCTCGGACGCCTGGCGGATCGGGTTGGCGGACAAGGTCGCGGTGGCAGCGGCGAGCAGGCAGAAAAGCAGGCGTTTCATGATGGAATCCGGGCTTGCCGCAGGCGATGGCGGCCGGTAAGTCCATACGGCATGGAGCACCATGTATATTTCTGGCTGAAGGAAGAACGCAAAAATGCCGACGATCGCGCGGCATTCGAACAAGGATTGCAGAAGTTGTTTGATATCGGACTCGTCGCCGGTGGCCGCTGGGCTGTGCCCGCCAAGGTCGTGGAGCGCCCGGTGATCGATCAATCCTGGGACTACGCACTCACCATGCAGTTCGCCAACATCGAGGACCACGACGCCTATCAGGTCGATCCCGACCACAACGTCTTCATCGCCTCCTTCAAGGAATGGTGGGCAAAGGTCCTAGTGATGGACCTCGATTGACCCAACAACGAGGTCCGCCTCGTCAACAAGGTCAACAACGTCCAAGTCTCACCACACCAACTGCCGCAACGAAGCCTTGAGTTCCTCCGGCCATTCGAGCGTCTCGATGGTATCCGGATTCTCCCAAGCCGGATCCATCCGGATGAGATCCTTATAGAATACCGTGGCGTCTTCTGTCGCGCCTGTCTGCACCGCAGCGATGGCCATCAGGGCGATGGCATTTTCGAGTTTCTCCTCCGGATAACCGATCTGGCGGCCTGTGAGGAGAAACCGATAGGCCCGCTCTGCATTGCCGGTCAGCAAGGCGACCCAACCGGCGCGCAGGGCGAAATTGGCATCATTGGGAAAACGATGGAGCCCGGTGGTGAGGATTTCCATCGCTTGGCGCGGATCGGCATTTTCAAAAGAAGTATAGGCCGCTTCCGCATAGTCGCCGGGCAGATGATTCGCCACGGGATACTCGGTGATGAGCGTGACCCAGCGCTCGCGGGCTTTCTGATAGTCGCCCAAAGCCGTGAGTGCCAATGCCTCGGCGCGCAGGCAGGGTTCCGCCGCTTCGCCCAGTCCGCGGGCAATGCTGGCAAGGCGGAAGGTGGTCTCGGTTTCCTCCTTGAAAGCGGAAAATGCGAGCGCTGCCTTGAGGCAGGCTTTGGCATATCTCGCCTTGCCCACGGCCCGCACCGTCGCGGCGTCGGTCAAGCGATCATACACGGCTTTGCGTTGCTCCGGAGTGGAGTCCTCCGGGACTTCGATGGCATTCAACTCCTCGCTGACGCAGAGTTTGAGTTTCTCAAGCGCCTCGCTGAAGTCCGCCTGTTCCCAGCCATCCCAATCCTCGCGCAGCCTCACCTGCGCCAGATCCGGAAAAACATCCGGCCAGCCCGCGATCGCATCCGCCTTGCGGTCCTGGATCCATGCGATGCGCGATCGCGCAAGCTTGTCTAACAAAGGCGGCAAGTCCTCCGCTCCCACGATGGCAGCCTCGATCCAACCGGCATGGGTGGAGGCAAGGGCGAGTTCCAGAACCTTCGCGGCTTGCGGACCATTTTTCCCACCCGACTTGATGGCGGCAAGCACCGCATCGTCATCGCCGGATTCAAAGGCCTTGGTGAGTTCCGGAAACGCATCCGGCGCGGGCATGCGGCTGCGTGCAATGCGATCGCTCAATACCTTCAAAGCCTCGGCCGGGGCGCTGCGGTGCTTCAGGGACTTGGCATGAGTGGCCAGCGGGCTGAAATCGAGATGGGGAAAGGTCGCAAGCAAATCATCCAGCCGGTATTCATTCATCTTCTCAAGCCGCTCGGTGGAAGGGCAGGGGATGAAGATGCGTTTTCCGGAATCATAACTCAAACCTGTTAGATAAGTGATCAGATGCGCCAACGCCGCACGGGTTTCCACCGATGGCGCCATGGCCTCTGCCTCATTCTTCCGCGAGGCAGGCAGCGGCAGCAATTGATGAAATGTCACCAGGCCCTCCTCATCTCCACTGATCATTGTTTCTCCATGGGCTGCCAGCGCAGTGATCGCCGCACCCGACCCCAAGGGCGCAAGGTGAGGAATGGCGATGCGTAGGGAATTTCCGGAAGCTTCGATGAATCCGGCAGGTTTCATCAACCCACTCCAAATCCCCGGATGGCGGTTCCATGGAAACCTTTCCAACAAACCCATCGGCTCCAGCGTGGGATCGCGGCTGTCATCGGCGGACATCCATTCAAGCTTCGGCTCCAGATGCGGACCGGGCAGGCTCTGGACGATGGCGGAGTTTCCATCGCTGGAAAACTGCGCGTGGCTGAGACGCAATGCGGGATCAGCCGGAGTAAACTCCACGGGCTCGATGGGCGATACCGGAACAGTTAGATAACTCCCGTCCGCATGCATCACACTCAGATGCGTGCGATCCAGATAGGCCGCCACCGGCGCTGCCCGATCCGACGGAATGGGATCCGTGCTGCGGAGGATTTCGCCTGACGTCGTATCACGCAGCCGCCAGATGAGCGACGCATCGTCCGCAGAAACCTGCGCGGGATGGGCGAGCAGCAGGCCATCGGGAGAAAACACGATCAAGGAAGACGGCGTCACCCAATCCGGCACCACGCCCAGATCGCGGATGGGTTTCAGCGTCTGGGCTTGGCAGAGGAGTTTCACCCCGGCGCGATCGATCACGGCGGATTTCTGCTCCGCATCGAGGATGAGGCTCCGGATGCCATCGGACTCGATCGGGAAAAACAGGCTCTCGATGGCGAGCGCATCCGTATTCCAGCGCATCAGCGTGCTGTCCTTGCCCGCCGTCCCCACCCACAAAGTCGAGGGCGGGGAAAATTCCACGCGATCAATCTTCACTTCGTTCCCGTGATCGATCGTGAGCACCGGCAGATGCCAGCGCGTCTCCGCCAGAATCGTGCCCAACAAATCCCGTGCCTCCGTGCATCCTGGCGAAACCTCCAGCGCGGAAACCAAAATCGCCGCCGCCTTGCCGGGAGCGCCATTCGCGAGAAACTCCCGCGCAAGGTCGGTGCGGGCCAGCGCAAGTTCGGGCACCTCCGCGGCGACTGGTGGAGCGGCCTGGGTGGGATTTTCCGTTTTTTTCCCGGAATCACACGCTGCCACCAGCCCGCAAAGCGCCATCGCGCAACAGGCAAGGGCACGGCGTCGGGTCTGGGGAGAATGAGGGACCGGATCCGGCATGTTCCACGGAATCAACGCCGCCGGACGCCGGAACTGTCTGTAGGGGCGTGGAGGTCCTGCTGCCACATCGATTCCAGCAAAGGGGAAAATCAGAGCCCGCTCTTTTCAATCAGCGCGCGGAGTTGGACCTGGAATTCCATGATGTCTTCCTGCGCAGGGCGGTATCCCGGAGTGTCCGGATCGAGGCCCGGGCGGCCGGTTTGATCGAGCATCCAGATGGCCGTCTCGCCATCGCTGAAAGTCACTTTTCCACTCACCAAAGCGCCCGGCAGCGTGAGCGTGTCCATCGTCACGGTAACCTTGCCCGTCGGCACCGGAGCGGCCTTTTCCTCCTCCTTGGGCTCCTCCTTCTTCTCCTCCACCAGCTCGATGCCGAGGTCGAGGATCAGGAAACGAGTGTCCATGTAGGTCAGGGTGAACCCGAAGTCCTCCTTCAAATGGCGTTGGAGGTCGGACATCGTGGCCCCCTCGGCAGCCCATTGCTTGAGCGAGGTGACCTGTTCCGGAGTAAGCTTGCTGGCGCTGAACATGCCCCGATTTTGAGGCCGGATCCGCGAATGCCAAGCCCCAATCCCACCCACTTCCAATCTCCCGCAGCCTGGCCTGCCAAGTTCTCGGCGAGATCAGCCCAAAAAACTGGAGCGCGGAATTCATTCCGCCGCGCCCAGGAAGCGCGAAATCAAAGCATGGGGAAGCGAGCCAAGAGATGCGAAAAAAAATGTCACACCCTCATTGATATTCGATGATAAATGCGGCTAAACCGAAGGTCCATCGAGAGTTCTTGGATCTTGACCCCGCTGATGAAATCGAAAGGTTGTTCTGCAGTCTCCTAACACATCATTTCTCTCATGAGCACCACATTCAAACTCCACGGTCCCGCACTTGATCGGTCTGAGTGGCTAAGCCACTTGAAATGGCTGCTCTCCGGGCGGGGATCCTGGACTCCGCTTGCTTGCATGAAGCACCTTTACCCGGATGCCGCGACGGATCCGTTTCAAAAAGGTTCCGTTTTGCTTCTGGGCCGGGAATCCGCTCGCGGAGTTTGGGTGGAGTCCTGTGAAGACTCGATCTCGATCGAATTGCCAGCGCTTGCCAGTTCCATGGATTGGCAAATTGCAGGCTGGTTGCTCCGGCAGGGCGCAAAGCTTGGAGGTGAGATCCGCAGCGAGGAGGACCAAGTTCTCGGGGTCGATGATCTTACAATCGATACCTTCGTGGAGAGATATCAAAGAACCATCAAGCGTGAACTCGCCATCGTCCGCCATGGCGGTGGCACCGTCCGCTTTCCGGTGGGATACTTCGAACTCATGTTATCGCCGGAGGACTTGAAGGTTGAGGACTCACAGGCGATCATCAACTATCTGACCCGGCAATGTCTGCGGTATGGCGATGCCTTCCTGGCCAGCCGTATGAAGTTCCAATCGAAGGATGGCTCGGAAAAACTCCTAGCTCATTATTCCACGCGCTCCACACTTGTGCCGGCTAACGTCGATGTAATGACTTTCAGCGGCCCCGATGGAATCTACACCGATGATCCGGTGCCGATCGATAAGGTGAGGGAAGTCCTCGCCAATTTCATGGTTCCGGTGGGCAGTTATCTCTATATTCCAGCGATGGATTGGTCGCGGGACACGGCTTTGCTCGAGGCTTTGGTTGGGAAATCCTCGGAGGAAATCCGCGAGTCCCTTTTGGAGCAATTCAAGATAGCGATCATCTCGTTGCCGGTTCTGGCCATGCTCATGATGTTCCGTGCGGACGGGCAGCCGAATGAGAAGGAAGGTGATGCATTTCTGAACGGAATCAAGCAAGCTGCGGCAGATGAAAGCGATCATTCGATCTTCGCCAACGCTTGCAGGAAACTGATGGAGCAGATGAGGGAAACCATGGCATCCTTGCGAAACTGCTCCATTGAAGCGGAGTTCCTTACTGCTATCGGAATGCTGCACAGTTTCCTCAGCGTGGAAGCTGCGGATGACTATAAAAAGCGTCTTTACCGTCTCGTGGAAACCATGGCCAACGCTTCCCGGACTCGGGGATTTCTTGGCATGGGAGGCAGAATCAGCGAAGCCCGCCAACACGCACTGGAGGAAATTCAAACCTCACTGTTCCCCAATTCAGGAGAAAATGCCAAATAAGGCTCCTCTGCCCCTACCCAAGGGAAACGAACGTCCCCCCATCATCCAATGCAAAAAACTGGAGCGCGGAATTCATTCCGCCGCGCGTCTTTCGTTCCCTCAGGGGACCAGTGCCTCAGCCCGGATGATGGACGGCAGTTCCCTTGGAGACTCGTTTGATATCGCCCTGTTTTGATTGGGCGTTTGTTGGGAGATCACCGGAAAGCGGGCTGGGCTCTCTGTCGGCGCATCAGGCATAGGGCAGCCCCCACCATCAGAATCCCAACAGAAGGTTCAGGCACTCCGGTGACACGGATGGACCAGCCCTGAAGCGTCATTGCATCTCCTGCAGCGGAATCCGCGATGTAGAGTGTCCAGCTTCCGTTCGCATCAAGACCTGCGAATGACGA
>JALOTR010000205.1 GCA_025457805.1 Akkermansiaceae bacterium
GTTCGCCATCGCCGCAATATCCAGCATGAGCGGGGGTTCGTGGCGTTCGAAAAAATCAATCGCCTTGTGCCATTGCTCTCCGGCCTTGTCCTCGCGGCCCATGCCATCGTAAGCGGCACCGAGTCCCGCATGAAGGCGGCCGATTTGCGCGAGGCGGTCCGGGCGGGCGTCGAGCTGATCGATCGCCTGGCGATAGTCTTCGCGGGCGAGTTCGAAATTTCCCAACTCCCGATGGATATCACCGCGGATTTCCAAGGTGGACGCGAAGGCATCAATGCTGTCGAGGTTGGGGCCCAGGGTTTGCTGGGACTTTTCCACAGCGGCATTCGCGGCGTGAAGGGCTTCATCGAGGTCACCAGCGTCACGAAGGGAGCGGACGCGGTCTTGCAAGATGCCGATAAGGGTAGCGGTCGGGGAGTCCATGGTTCAGGGATTAACTAGGTCTGTATTTACTATGAATGATTTTTCCGGGCTGACCAGTGGAAATCTCAGTGGGGCGAAAGTCTTTCGATGAGGTCATCCCGGGAAGCGGGAAGTGTGCCGAGAACCTCGCGCAATGACTCGTGGGCAGGGCGGAGTTGGTTGGAAATTCCCAGCAAGCGGGCGAGCTCACGTTCGAAGTGGCGGAGCGCGCGCAGGCTTGGCTCGTTGGCATCCACGTGGTCCAGCGCACGCACCAGCAGATCGTGCAATTCGGGCTCCGGATGTTCGTTTTCCACGGCAGATTCCAGCACCTGGCAGCAATACGCGGCGAGCAGCGTGGAGGTGTAGTTCCGTCGCAGGCCTTCCCGCCAGTGAGCGATGGACACCTCGCGCAGGCTGTGCAACTCGCCGCGGCGCACCCGCTGGAACCCGATCTCGCCGCTGAAAAACAGATCGAGCTGTCCCGCAAAGGGGCTTTTGGGCCGGCGCGCGCCCTTGGCCACGGTTTTGACGAGGCCGTGTTCCTCGGTGAACCAATGCACAATCAGGCTGGTATCCGTGAGCCGGGTAAGGCGGATGAGGGTGGCCTGTGTGGATTGCACGCCGGGAGTTTTGTCCAAGTGGCTGCAATTGCCATGGAAAAGAGGTTTTAAAAATTCCTGAAGAATGGCGGGTCGCGACGCGTATTCTCCCGCCGATCCATCTGAAACTCCCGTCCATTTCCCATTTCTCCTCGCTCCTCATGAAAATCTGGTTTGTCGCCGCACTATCCGCCGTCGTTTCACTTGCTTCCGCCGAGGAGGCCAAGTGGGAATCCATTTTCAATGGCAAGGACCTCACCGGTTGGTCGCCCAAGATTCGTGGCTGCAAGGCGGGGGAAAATTTCCAGAACACCTTCCGCGTCCAGGACGGCGTGCTGAAAGTGGATTATTCGGACTACAAGGAATGGGACAGCCGCTTCGGCCACCTGTTTTACGCCAAAAAGTATTCCAACTACCGCCTGCGCCTCGAATACCGCTTCACCGGTGAGCAGCTCAAGGGTGGTCCCGGTTGGGCCTATCGCAACAGCGGCGTGATGGTTCACAGCGAGTCGCCGGAAACCATGGAACTGGAGCAGGATTTCCCCACTTCGTTGGAGGTGCAGATCCTCGGGGGAACCGGCAAGGGCGAGCGCACCACCGGCAATCTCTGCACGCCCGGCACCCACGTGGAAATGAACGGCAAGCTGGAAACCAGCCACTGCATCACCTCCAAGTCCAAGACCTTCAATGGCGATCAATGGGTGAAGCTGGAAATCGAAGTCCAGGGCAACAAACTCATTCGCCACATCATCAACGGCGAGGAAGTGATGTCCTACGCCAAGCCCCAATACGGTGGCGATGCCCACTCGGAAGCACTCGCCAAGGCCGCTGGCGACAAGATGATTTCCGAAGGATACTTCTGTCTCCAATCGGAGAGTCATCCGGTGGAATTCAAAAACATCGAGATCCAGGAAATCAAACCCTGAGACCTTGGCAGTGCGGGCCGGAAGGCAATGACCGAACCGCGCGATGGTCGTGGAGGATGAAATCATTCAGCCTCCGCCTCGAAACAACCTTCCACCGCTTGGGGGATTGGGGATCGTTGCACGATCAAGCGAACTTATGCCAAGCTGATGTCGAGTGACATCTCCCTGCCGCCATCCATCTCAAGCAGACTTCGCGATGGCTCATGATCCGGGGAAACTTTCAGATGAACTCCGTTAACAAGGATCTTTGACATCGGCGATGGGCATTCGAGAAGCAGGCTTTGCGACTCGGCGGACCGGATGACGGCACGGACCTGTTTTCCATTCCACGAAAGTTTCTGAATGGAAACCGTGCCGCGGCATAACAATCCCTCCACGGATCCCGTTTCCCATTCGGCAGGGAGTGCGGGCAGCAATCGGATTTTTCCAGGTGCGGAATCCACCAGCATCTTGATGATGACCGCCGGCATGCCACCGCTAATGTCCATGTTGAACAAGGCCCGGTGATTGTGCGTCGAGGCGAGGTTGTTCAACCAGAATCGGGTGCTGAGGTGTTTGATGCAATCAAGGGCCATCTCCGCCTCACCCAGGCTTGCGGATGCCTGCCCGAGCTGCACGAGGCCAAATGACATGAATCCCTTTGGATTGTTTTTCCAATGTCTTTCGAGCTTGTGGAGAATGGTGTTTTTGAAGGCTTCGCGGATTTCGGGATTGGCGGAGATTTCATCCGGCAAGCCATCATACAAGGGATACAACTGCGACGAATGCCTGTGATCGTCATGGTTGTCCAATTGGGGAGTCAGCCATTCCTTGATGCGTCCCTCCCGGCTCACTGCATAAGCAGGCATTTTGGAAATCATATCTTCCCAAACCGGAATCTTGTCATCATTGCGACCGACGAGGTGGGAAGCAGCGATGAGGTTCTGCAGCAATTCCTTGGTGGCTGCCACGTCCATGGTGGCGTTGAAGCTTGCCTGTGAGTCGGTATTTCCAGGTGTGTTTTCCGGCGAAGTTCCCGGCGAGAAGAGATAGGTCCCATCCGGCGCCAGGGTCAGATAGTCCTCGAAAAACAGCGCGGTCTGTTCCATCAGAGGAAGCGCGTGTTGTTTGAGAAACCCTAAGTCGCCAGTGTAGAGATAATAGTCATGAAAAAACCGTGCCGCCCATGGAGCGCCCGCCACCCACATGCCACCCGCGAAGTTGTCAGCCAGTGCGTTGTTGTATCCATGGGTGGTCGTCCGCGAGGGAAGCACGATGCCTCGCGCGCCGAAGAAGTGGGCTGCGTTGAGTTTCAGATCCGGCAGCAGTGACTCGATGTAATTCGTGTATGCCTCCATCAACTCGGGCATGTTCCCCATCAGATTCGCGGCGATGGCGGCCTGCAGATTGCCATTGTGGGTGAAATCGCTGGCCCATCCCGGCACATAGGTGCCACCCCATTTGCCTTGCAGGGTGGGTGGCAGTTCGCCGGTGGAGCAGAGGATGTTGTAGCGGCCCGCATGGAATTGCTTTTCGACGAGGGCCATGTTGATGTGCCCGAAGCTTGATTGCTCGATGAGTTCCTCCACCGGTCTGCCGTGGTCGGCGGGATTTCCTCCGAGGTCGATGCTCACACGGTTGAAAATCGTGGCATGGATCTTGATGTGCTCATCTAACAGAAGCTCGTAATCTGTCGGTATCTTTTCAAGCTTCTCTTCAAGCTCAAGGCATGGCGGGCAATCGGCTTCCCGCGGCAATCGGATGTCGGAAATCAGAAGAACGCGGTTGGCTCCCGAGATCCGGATCGCGCCATCGTCCGTGGTCTGTTGGCTGCCTCCGATTGCCACCACGCGGGTTCTTCCCTCGATCCGCTGGATACTGCCCGGATAAGCTTTGAGGCAGCGGCTTTGGTATCCCAGAAAGGATCCATGAGAAAAACTGCGGATGTCGCCAAAGTGTTCCCGGAACATCACATCGGAACGTTTTGCGATGTCGCTGTCATCGTTGAATTCATCGCTCGCTTCGCGGGATTCGAGGTGGATCTGGCAATCGAGTGATTCCGGCAGTGTCGTCGTGAGCAATACCACGGCCACACCATGTTTTCGGGAAACAAACATTCTGCGCCCGAATTTTCCCACATCATCGGTCCAGCCTACGGTGGCCTCGCCAGACTCGAAGTTCACGGAGCGTGAGTAGTCATGGATGGCACCATGTGGAGGCTGCTCGATGACGAGATCGAATGCAGGCACATAGAAGTCCGGATACATGAAACTCTTCTGGCCCGATCCGCGGAATTGGAGTGCGGCGGCTTGTTGGTAGTTTCCTGTGGCGATCAAGCGCCGGATCTCCGGAAGCTGGGCGGATTGGTCGCGCGGCACGGTGGGGGCTCCCATGGGCATGAAGAGGCGCTCGTGCGAAAAGATGATCCGTTCATGGTCGGGGCGGCTGAGTGCGTTGATGGCGAGGGTTCCGTTTCCACAAAGAAGACCCTCTTCCCAGTTGTTGGCCGCGCGGTTGCTGACGAAGCCTTTCGCGGTCGCAGGCAAGGTTGGGACGCGGCGCTCAGAAAATGGCAAAGGCTTCATGAATGATCTCCTGCTAGCTTAAGAACCATCCCGAATCGTCCGCGGAAAAAGAACCAAGCGGGAGAAAATTGAGCCGAATCGACACCGCAAAACCAATCAATTCAATACAGCCCAATCGGGCGGGCGCCGACAATCAACAGAGGTGGCGGAACGAGAGGGATTCGAACCCTCGGTACGGTTACCCGTACGTTCCCTTAGCAAGGGAGTGCTTTCGACCACTCAGCCATCGTTCCTGATACCGGGTCGGGAGGTTTCAATCATACCCCGGATGGGTCGTCAACCCCCGGGGTGGGATTCTTTGACAATTCCGCGTCGGGCTCCGTTTCTGCCTCCGCGACGGGGGCTTCAGGCGTGATTTCCGCGACGGGTTCCAGCTCTGCGGGTTCGGGTGAAACTTCGGCTTCCTCGATGCTTGCGGGTTCCTCTGCAGGAGCTTCGGCTTCCGTTTCGATCAAAGATTCGTTCTCGGCAGGAGCCTCAAGCTCCGCTTCCGAAGCGGGTGATTCCTCGGGGGCGGCAGCATCTTCGGCGCCCGCGACTTTTGCCGTGGCGGCTTCACCTTCCGGCTTTGCCTTCTTGGATTTCTTTTTCTTCTTCTTGCCGCTCTTGGCCTCGCCATCGGAATCGGCAGGCGTTTGCTCGCGGATTTCCTGAACCACAAGGGTGTCGTCCGTGAAAAGCAGGATGTGCCCTTGGTGCAGGAGCCAGAAAAGGTCGGCCGCGAATTCGGCGGGCGGCGCGGTGCTGCCTTCCGGGAGCACGGCTTTCCAAAGCCCTTCAAGCTTGGCGGGTTTGTTCTCGCGGATCCAGTTGACCATGATGCCGGGGCGCTCGGCCAGCACGGCATTCGCCGGCAGCGGATGCGGCCGCGCGGGGCCGGTGAAGAGCTTGCCTTGGCGCTTGAACACAGGCAGGTGCTCGGCTTCCACCGCCTTGCAGACGGCCGGAATGAGTATGGCAGGATGATTCCGCGCATGATTGCCCGCCATTTTCAGCGAGACCATCAGGGAAGGGGACAGGTTTTTCGGTGAAATCGAAGCCAGCACTTCGGTGTGGCGGGTTTCGGTGAAAGCTTGATCGAAACACCGGGTGGCAAGCGCGCGCTCGGCGTCGGTGCGGTCATCGATCCATGCCTCGTCGCCATCGCCCTTGATGCGCCAGCGGGTTTTGCGTTTCATCGTCTCCAACCACGCATTGACCGATTCCTCGCCGCGCTCGGTGCGAACCTTCGCGGAGTAGGCGGCAAAGGGCATGTTGGGATATCGCTCGCGATGCAGGCGGCGAAGGTTGACCTGATAGGCATGGAAATTCGGAGGTCCCAACCATTCGCCGGAAAGCCCGCACTTGGCCACGAGTTGAAAATTTCCGGAAGGCGGATCGACATCGATGGTTTCCTCTTCGATGAGTTGATCCTTCAGCTCGGATTGGATTTCCTTGCCGATCAAGTGCACCGCCTGCGCATCCGGAGAAAGCGTCACCCGCACTCCTTCCGCAGGGCCCACTTCTTCCTGACGCGGCGGTCCGCTGCGGCGATCATCGAATTTCCCGCCACGACCTTGAAATGGCCGGCGTTCGCCATCGCGTCCGCGTCCGGCATCACGATCCCGGTCACGTCCAGCGCCACGGCGATCATCGTTACCCCGATCCTCACGACGGGGAGGCCGCTCGTTGGAGCGTGTCTCCGCCTTGGGCGCACGTTCTTGTTGGCCGCTGCCGGCTGCACGCGCCCATGAGGGGCCCAACGCAAAACTGGACAGCAGTCCGCTCAGTGGATCGGTTTCGGAATCGCTCACGGCGCGCACTCTAAAGACTCAATTTGGAAATGACAAACCCCACGTTGTGCCATTTTTTCGGTATTTCAGCCCGCTCGCAGACCCTCCAAAAGCTGGATCGTCCGCTCCGTAGCACCATGGTGCGGGCCTAACAGACGGGAGGCCCGGTCGGTAAGTTCTGCGGACTTTGCTGGCTCCAAGGCAGTGCGGATGGCGTCACGAAGTTCCTCGGCATCCTTCGCTATCAGGCATCCCTTCTCCTTCGCCAGGCGGCTCGCGAGCGGCTCGAAGTTTTCCATGTGCGGCCCGCAAATCACGGGCTTGCCTGCAAGAATCGCTTCCGCCGGATTCTGGCCGCCCTCTGCGAAAAAGCTTTTGCCGATGATCACCACATCCGCATGGGCCGTCCAATCCTTCAGCTCGCCCGTGGAATCGATCAGAAACACAACACTGCCATCCTCCGATCTAACGGGATCGTGAAATGCCGACCTCGCCACCACCTCGAATCCCCCGGCTTCCAATTCCGCGCGCACCTCGCCGCGTCGTTCCGCATGGCGTGGCACGATCACCGGCAGGGCCTCCGGTGCGGCGTCGCGGATCGCCGCGGCAATCCATGCATCCTCTCCGGCATGCGTGCTCGCTGCCAGCACCACCGGCCGCCCCTTGCCGAAGTGTTCCAAGAGGGATGAAAACTCCGCCCTTGTTGCAGGCAGTTCTCCTCCGCCGGGATCGAATTTCAAACTTCCGGTGAGATGGATCTTTGCCTCGTCCACACCCAAGTCTTTCCAAATGGAAACATCCTCCGCTTCCTGCACCGCCACCGCATCCAGCATCCCGAACAATGGCCGGATCCACGCCGCCGCCTTCCGGTATCGCCGCGCCGAGCGAGGGGAC